>NZ_WIVR01000006.1:0-159777 GCF_009600525.1 Pseudomonas sp. FSL R10-1350 | reverse complement strand
GTACAGGGCCAACTGTCGGCCAAGCGGGCGCTGTTGATCGCCGCCGCAGGCAGCCACAATCTGCTTTTTACCGGGCCGCCGGGCACTGGCAAAACCTTGCTGGCCAGCCGCCTGCCCGGCTTGCTGCCGCCGCTCAACGAGCAAGAGGCGCTGGAAGTGGCGGCCATCCAGTCAGTGGCCAGTCATGTGCCGCTGAGCTGCTGGCCGCAGCGCCCGTTTCGACAGCCGCACCATTCGGCCTCCGGCCCGGCGCTGGTGGGCGGCGGCTCAAAACCGCAGCCTGGCGAAATCACCCTGGCGCACCACGGGGTGTTATTTCTGGATGAACTGCCCGAGTTCGACCGTAAGGTCCTCGAAGTGCTCAGAGAACCCATGGAATCTGGTTTTATCGTGATCGCCCGTGCGCGGGACCGCATGCGCTTTCCGGCGCGCTTTCAACTGGTCGCCGCCATGAATCCCTGCCCGTGTGGTTATTTGGGGGAGCCGACGGGGCGCTGTCGCTGCACCCCGGAACAGGTCCAGCGCTACCGCAACAAACTCTCCGGGCCGCTGCTCGACCGGATTGACCTGCACCTGACCGTGGCCCGTGAAACCACCGCGCTCAACCCCCCGCTCGCCTCGGCAGACACCACCGCCAACGCCGCCGCACTCGTCGCGGCGGCTCGCGAGCGCCAGTTGCAACGCCAGGGCTGTACCAATGCGTTTCTCGACCTGCCCGGCGTTAGAGCCCAGTGCACCCTGACTGACGTGGACAACACCTGGCTGGAAACCGCATGCGAACGCATGACCTTGTCACTCAGGGCCGCGCACCGTTTATTGAAAGTGGCGCGCACATTGGCGGACCTGGAACAGGTTGAATCCATTGAGCGCAAGCACCTGGCGGAGGCGTTGCAGTACCGGCCAGCCAGCGGCTGAGCGTTACGGTTTTACTGCCGTTGCTCCACCGCCGGCAGCTCCATCACCGCCACTTCATGCAGTAAAAAGTCACTCAGCCGGCGCAAGCGCTCGCCGCCGGGCCGGGTTTTGGGCCAGACCAAATAGTAGTTTTCGCCACTGGCCACTGCCGTGGGGAATGGCAGGCTCAAGCGGTTTTGGGCAACGTCCTCGGCCACCATCAGCAAGTCGCCCATGGAAATGCCGTAGCCGCGTGCGGCGGCGATCATGCCCAGTTCCAGGGTGTCGAACACTTGCCCGCCCTTGAGCGAAACCTGGCCGCTGAGGCCCATGCAATCGAGCCAGCGCCGCCAGTCCCGACGGTCTGGCGTAGGGTGCAGCAGTTCGGTGCCCGCAAGCCGCTTTGCGTCCCAGGGCTGTTCGTCCAGCAGATTGGGGGCGCCCACCGGGATCAGCATTTCGGCAAACAACAACGTGGCCTCCCAGTCCGGCGGGAAGTGGCCGTTGCCCAGCAACACGGCGCAGTCGAAAGGCTCCTGATTGAAGTCCACATGGTCGATGTCCATCCAGGCGCTGGTCAGTTGCACTTCGTTGCCCGCCTGCAAGTGGCGAAAGCGGCTCAGGCGGGCCAGCAGCCAGCGCATGGTCAGGGTCGAGGGGGCCTTCATGCGCAAGATGTCATCTTCGGCGCGCAAGGTAATACATGCGCGTTCCAGCGCCCCGAAACCCTCCCGCACCCCCGGCAGCAACAAGCGGGCAGCTTCGGTGAGTTGCAGGGTGCGACCGTTACGCTGAAACAGTCGGCAGGCAAAATGCGCCTCAAGGGTTTTGATATGCCGGCTGACGGCGCTTTGGGTGATCGACAGCTCTTCGCCCGCACGGGTAAACGAACTGTGCCGGGCTGCTGCCTCAAAAGCACGCAAGGCATAAAGCGGAGGAAGGCTACGAGACATGAGGATTATTCCTATTGCGCGACATATCTAGACTGTAAAAACGCTAAGTAGCATGACTATTAATCATGCCACTTATCTTTTTTATCCTTTTGCTTAAAACACTCAACACGCCGAGAATCAAGCCTTTCAACGCACACAAAGAAATCTGACCGATGACCAAACAGCATCCAGTACGTATCGAACTCTGGGCCATTTTGCGGCTGGCCGGGCCGCTGATTGCCTCGCAGTTGGCGCACATGCTGATGGTGCTGACCGACACCCTGATGATGGCGCGCCTGAGTCCGGAGGCCCTGGCCGGTGGCAGCCTGGGGGCAGCGACCTATTCGTTCGTGTCAATTTTCTGCATTGGCGTGATTGCAGCGGTCGGTACGCTGGTGTCGATTCGCCAGGGCGCGGGTGATATCGAAGGCGCGACCCGCCTCACGCAAGCCGGCTTGTGGCTGGCCTGGGCGCTGGCGCTGGTCGGTGCGCTGATGTTGTGGAACATCAAGCCGCTGTTGCTGCTGTTTGGCCAGACCCCGACCAACGTTGAGGCCGCCGGGCAATTTTTGCTCCTGCTGCCGCTGGCCTTGCCCGGCTACATGACCTTCATGGCCTTGCGCGGCTTTACCAGCGCCATGGGGCGGGCGACGCCGGTAATGGTCATCAGCCTGATCGGCACCGTGGCCAACTTCTTGCTCAATTACGCGCTGATCACCGGGATGTTTGGCCTGCCCAAGTTGGGCCTGATGGGCATTGGTCTGGTCACGGCAATTGTCGCCACCTGCATGGCGCTGGGCCTGGCCTGGCATATCAGCCGCCACCCGGCCTACGACGCGTATCCGATTCGCCAAGGCTTGTCGCGGATCAATCTGACTTACCTGCGCGAATTGTGGCGTCTCGGCCTGCCGATTGGCGGCACTTACGCGGTTGAGATCGGGCTGTTTGCCTTCGCGGCGCTGTGCATGGGCACCATGGGCAGTACGCAATTGGCGGCTCACCAGATCGCTTTGCAGATCGTTTCGGTGGCGTTCATGGTGCCGGCCGGCATGTCCTACGCGATCACCATGCGCATCGGCCAGCACTATGGCGCCGCGGATCTGCTGCGTGCACGTCTGGCGGGCCGGGTTGGCATTGGCTTTGGTGCGGCGGTGATGTTGGGGTTTTCGGTGGTGTTCTGGTTCTGGCCGAACGAGTTGATCGGCCTGTTTCTGGACCACAGCGACCCGGCCTTCCGGCCCGTCTTTGAACTGGCGGTCAGCCTGCTGGCGGTGGCGGCCTGGTTTGAATTGTTTGATGGCACGCAAACCATCGCCATGGGCGCGATCCGTGGGCTCAAGGATGCCAAGACCACCTTCTTGGTCGGCCTGTTCTGCTACTGGGTGATCGGCGCCCCGACCGCCTGGCTGATGGCCTTTACCTTCGGCTGGGGCCCGACAGGCGTGTGGTGGGGCTTGGCTATGGGCCTGGCGTTTGCTTCGGTGGGCCTGACATTGGCCTTCGAATGGAAGATGCGGCGCATGCTCAAGCGCAGCGCGGCGTAAGGGCGGAACCCTAATTGGCCGTTGCCGCAGCAATGGATATGTACATAAAAGCCTCTCTAATCAAGAGCACCCCTCACCCTAGCCCTCTCCCGAAGGAGAGGGAACCGATTGGGGGATGTTGAAGATACTCGCTGTCCTGTTTGATATGCGACAGCGCGGCGTCGAAGACGGGGTGGCCACTCCTACAGGGCTGCCTTCGACGCCGAGGCGGTGTGGGCCGCCGCCAAAAACGGGATCAGTTCAGGCATCGGCAGCGGTTTGCTGATCAGAAAGCCTTGCACTTGATCGCAGCCAAATTCGCGCAAAAGTGCCAGTTGCGCGCGGGTTTCTACGCCTTCAGCGACCACTTGCAGGTTGAGGTTCTGCGCCAGGTTGAGCATGGCGTGGACCAGTTTGCGGTTTTCTTCGCGCTCTTCCATGCCGCCGACAAAGCTTTTGTCGATCTTCAGCAGGGCAATCGGCAGGCTGTTGAGGTGCACAAACGATGAGAAGCCGGTGCCGAAGTCATCCAGTGAAAAGCGCACGCCCAGCCGTCCCAAAGCGTCCATGGTCTGCTTGACCATGTCACTGCGGCGCATGACGGCGGTTTCGGTCAGTTCGAATTCCAGCCAGCGGGCGTCGATTCCATGCTCGGCGATCAAGCGGCTGAGAGTGATCAGCAGTTTGCTGTCCTGGAATTGGCGAAACGATAAGTTGATGGCCATGTGCAAGGCCGTCCAGCCGTTTTCACGCAGCACTTGCATGTCGCGCAACGCGCGCGAAATAACCCAGTAGCCCAGCGGCACGATCAGCCCGCTCTGTTCGGCCAACGGCACGAATTCGCTGGGCGCCAGCAGGCCGCGATCGCCATGGCGCCAGCGCACCAAGGCTTCGAGCCCGACTATGTGGCCGGTGTTCAGGTCCAGGCGCGGCTGGTAGTGCAGTTCCAGTTCGTCACGGCGCAAGGCGCGGCGCAACTCGCTTTCGAGGTCGGCGAGGCTGCGGGCGTTGCGGTTAATGCGTTCATCGAACACGTGATACGTGCAGCCCTGGGTGCTTTTGGCCTGCTGCATGGCAATGTGCGCGTGCCACATCAACGGGTCGGCACCCGCGTTGGCGCGGGCATGGGCGATGCCCAGGCTGCAGCCGATCAACAGGCTTTCGCCGTCGATCCAGTAAGACTCGGCCATCACTTCGGTAATGCGTTCAGCCATCCAGGCCGCGCGCTCAGGGGCGCGGCGGGTGTCGATCAGCAAGGCGAATTCGTCGCTGCCCAAGCGGGCCAGTTGATCGCATGCTTCGAGCCGGCTTTTAAGGCGCGCCACCACTTGCAGGATCAGGCGGTCGCCGGCCTGATGCCCCAAGGCGTCATTGGCATGGCGAAAGTTATCGAGGTCCAGATGCCCCAGCGCGAGGCCGTGACCATCGTTTTCAGCCAGCCGCACGGCGAGCAGCGTTTGAAACCCCTGGCGGTTGGCGATACCGGTCAGAGGGTCTTCTTTGGCCAGGCGGTGCAGCGTCTGTTCGAGGACGCCGCGTTCCTGCACGTGGCGCAGGCTGCGACGCAGCACATCGGTGGTCAACGTTGGGCGGACCCACCAGTCGCTCACACCCTGCGGCGGGGTGTCGGGCTCGGCTTCCAGCAACAAAATTGTGGATAAACGACATCGACCTGCCGCAGGTTGCAGGGCTGGGGTGGTGAGCAACAACGCGTTGTGCGTGTTTTCGAACAGGAAGCTGACCGACTCCCAGTTCGGGGCACACATCAACTGGGCCGCGTTTCCCATGGGCGCCAGACACTCGCGCAATAACGCTGCCCAAGTCGGCTCTTTGGCCAGTAGCAGCAAACGCAAGGGTTCGACAGGCGTAGACAAGCTAGCTCCCTAGACTCTGCATAAATTCAGGCGATGGGCATTATGACGTGCCATTACGTAATGGCAAATGACACCCGTTATCAAATACACCCAGCAAACGCTTATCGAACGACTGACTTAAACGGTCAGGTATCCTGCGGCAAAGTAGCAAAAGCGGCAAATTTAGATAGAGGGCTACGTCACACTGTCGCAGAGTGGCAGCAATATCTGCTCAGCCTGTTAAAATGCCCGCCCTTTTTGCAAGCGATCTTTAATTTCGTCATGTCCCGACTCAATCCCCGGCAGCAAGAAGCCGTGAGCTACGTCGGCGGCCCTCTTTTGGTGCTCGCCGGTGCAGGCTCCGGCAAAACCAGCGTGATTACCCGAAAAATCGCGCACCTTATTCAGAACTGCGGTATCCGCGCCCAGTACATCGTCGCCATGACCTTTACCAACAAGGCGGCGCGCGAGATGAAGGAGCGCGTGGGCACGCTGCTCAAAAAAGGTGAGGGCCGAGGCCTGACGGTCAGCACGTTCCACAACCTGGGGCTGAACATCATCCGCAAGGAGCACGCGCGGCTGGGGTACAAGCCGGGCTTTTCGATCTTTGACGAGGCCGACGTCAAGGCGCTGATGACCGACATCATGCAAAAGGAATACTCGGGTGATGACGGGGTCGACGAAATCAAGAACATGATCGGCTCGTGGAAAAACGACCTGATCCTGCCGCCCCAGGCCCTGGAAAATGCGCGCAACCCCAAGGAACAGACGGCGGCCATCGTCTACACCCACTACCAGCGCACGCTCAAAGCCTATAACGCGGTGGACTTTGACGACCTGATCCTGCTGCCGGTAAAGCTCTTTGAAGAGCACGCCGACATCCTCGAAAAGTGGCAGAACAAGGTGCGCTACCTGCTGGTAGACGAATACCAGGACACCAACGCCAGCCAGTATTTGCTGGTCAAGTACCTGATCGGCAGCCGCAATCAGTTCACCGTGGTAGGCGACGATGACCAGTCGATCTACGCCTGGCGCGGCGCCCGCCCGGAAAACCTGATGCTGCTCAAGGACGATTACCCGTCCCTGAAAGTGGTGATGCTGGAGCAAAACTATCGCTCCACCAGCCGCATTCTGCGCTGCGCCAACGTGCTGATTTCGAACAACCCGCACGCCTTCGAGAAGCAGCTGTGGAGTGAGATGGGCCACGGCGATGAAATTCGCGTGATTCGTTGCCGCAACGAAGACGCCGAAGCCGAGCGCGTGGCGGTCGAGATTTTGACCCTGCACTTGCGCACAGACCGGCCTTACAGCGATTTTGCGATTCTGTATCGCGGCAACTATCAGGCAAAACTGATCGAGCTGAAGTTGCAGCACCACCAGATCCCTTACCGTCTGTCGGGCGGTAACAGCTTCTTCGGGCGTCAGGAAGTGAAAGACCTGATGGCCTACTTCCGGCTGATTGTGAACCCGGACGACGACAACGCCTTCTTGCGGGTGATCAACGTCCCACGGCGTGAGATTGGCTCGACCACGCTGGAAAAACTCGGTAACTACGCCACCGAGCGCAAAATCTCGATGTACGCGGCCACCGATGAAATTGGTCTGGGCGAGCATCTGGACAGCCGGTTCACCGACCGCCTGGCCCGTTTCAAACGGTTCATGGACCGCGTGCGTGAACAATGCGCGGGTGAAGACCCGATTGCCGCGCTGCGCAGCATGATCATGGACATCGACTACGAGAACTGGCTGCGCACCAACAGCTCCAGCGAAAAGGCCGCGGACTACCGCATGTCCAACGTCTGGTTTTTGGTCGAGGCGTTGAAAAACACCCTTGAGAAAGACGAAGACGGCGCCATGACCGTCGAAGAAGCTATCGGTAAGCTGGTGTTGCGCGACATGCTCGAGCGCCAGCAAGAAGAGGAAGACGGCGCCGAAGGCGTGCAGATGATGACGCTGCACGCCTCCAAAGGTCTGGAATTCCCCTACGTGTTCATCATGGGCATGGAAGAAGAGATCCTGCCGCACCGTTCCAGCATCGAAGCCGACACCATCGAAGAAGAACGCCGACTGGCCTACGTGGGCATTACCCGCGCGCGTCAGACGCTGGCGTTTACCTTTGCAGCCAAGCGCAAGCAGTACGGCGAAATCATTGATTGCGCGCCGAGCCGCTTCCTCGATGAGTTGCCGCCGGACGATCTGGCCTGGGAAGGCAATGACGACACCCCCACCGAAGTGAAAGCGGTTCGCGGAAATACGGCATTGGCCGATATACGTGCGATGTTAAAACGCTAAAATCGACTACTTTTTACTCTACCTTCAGCGCATAGGCGCTATTTGAGGACGTTACGTTGGAAGCACTGCACAAGAAAATTCGCGAAGAAGGCATCGTGCTTTCCGATCAGGTTTTGAAGGTTGATGCCTTTTTGAACCACCAGATCGATCCACAGCTGATGAGAGAAATCGGCGATGAGTTCGCGCGTTTGTTCGCTGATGCGGGCATCACCAAGATCGTGACCATCGAAGCCTCGGGCATTGCCCCGGCGGTGATGACCGGCCTGAACCTGGGCGTTCCGGTGATCTTTGCACGCAAGCACCAGTCGCTGACCCTGACTGAAAACCTGCTGACCGCGACGGTGTACTCGTTCACCAAGCAAACGGAAAGCACCGTGGCCATCTCGCCGCGTCACCTGAAAAGCACCGACCGCGTGCTGGTCATCGATGACTTCCTGGCGAACGGCAAAGCGTCCCAGGCGCTGATTTCGATCATCAAGCAAGCCGGCGCCACCGTGGCTGGCCTGGGCATCGTGATCGAGAAGTCGTTCCAGGGCGGCCGTGCCGAGCTGGACTCGCAGGGCTACCGCGTTGAGTCCCTGGCACGGGTTAAATCCCTGGCCGACGGCCAAGTGACGTTTATCGAGTAAAGGCACTGTGGGAGCGGGCTTGCTCGCGATGCTACACACGCGGTGCATCTGATTCATCGCGGCGATGCGATCGCGAGCAAGCCCGCTCCCACGGTTATCTAGCCGTCGCCTGCAACCCCGCCAGCAGCACCCGCTGATACACCTCTTCGCGCAGCCCGTCCGGGTCTGTGAGCTGCATGCGCGCCAGATGTTCGGGGAACGCCTGCGGCGACGGCGCTTCGAGGGCAGCCTTGCCAAGCCGGTAGAGTTGCGTGAGCTTGAATTTGCTCTTGAGCCAGTTCAAGGCGCGCAGCAAGTCTTGCTCCTGGGCGCTGAAATCGCTGCCCAGCGGGTACTCCGGGAATAAATGCGGATGGCGGGCAGCAATCGCCTGCAAACGTTCCGGGCTGTTGTCGGCAAAGCGCGGCTGCAGTTGAAAGTCTTTGGGCAGTTTGCCCACCTGCTGCGCCTGGGCGATCAGTTCGGTCTGGAAGCGTGAGTCGGTGATGTTGAGCAGTGCCTCGATCACGTGCCGGTCGGTTTTGCCGCGCAAGTCGGCAATGCCGTATTCAGTAACCACGATGTCGCGCAAATGGCGCGGGATCGTACAGTGGCCGTATTCCCAGACGATGTTGGAACTCACATCGCCGCCCGACTCGCGCCAACTGCGCAGGATGATCACCGAGCGTGCATCGTGCAGCGCATGGGCCTGCGCGACAAAGTTGTATTGCCCCCCTACTCCGCTGAGCACACGCCCGTCCTGCAACTGATCCGCCACCCCGGCGCCCAGCAAGGTCGCAGTGAACGCGCTGTTCACAAAGCGCGCATCGCGGCGTTGCAGGCGCTTCAGCGTTTCTTGGCCATACAGCTCGTTGATGTAGCTGATGGCGGTCATGTTGAATTCGGCGCGCTTGCTGTGGGGCAGTTCGTTCAAGCGCTGGTAAAACTCCTGCGGCCCTAGCAGAAAACCGCCGTGCACGCTGATGCCATCGGTGTGCAGGCTTTCGTCGAGGGTACCGGCGTTGGCTTGGGTCTGGCGTTCGATATCGGGGTACACCTTGCGCCGCACAATGCCGGCGTCGACCAGCACCATCAGCCCGTGCACAAACATTTCGCTGCAGCCATACAGGCCCTGGGCAAAGGGTTCTATCCCGCCTTCGCGCTCAATCAGGCTGCGCCACGGGCTGATGTCCAGGTCGTCGAGCAAGGCGCGATAACCTTCGTTGTCCGCCTGGCGTGCGAGCAGCGAGGCGGTCAGCGCATCGCCCATGGCGCCGATGCCGATTTGCAGGGTGCCGCCGTCACGGATCAAGGTGCTGGCATGGTGGCCAATAAAGTGGTCTTGCAGGTTGACCGGCATGCTGGGTGTGGAAAACAGCGTGGTGTGTTCTTCGTCGTCGATCAGCAGGTCGAAAGCGTCTGCATTGAGTTCTGAGTCGCCGGGCATGTAGGGCAAGTCGCTGTGCACCTGGCCGAGCAGCAGGATGGTTTCGCCCGCTTCGCGGCGCTTGGCGATCATCGGCAAGAGGTCGAGGGTGATGTCCGGGTTGCAGCTCAGGCTCAGGCGATCCGGGGCCTGCGGGTTACGGGCCACCAGTTGCGCCACCAGGTTCAAGCCGTTGGCGTTGATGTCGCGGGCGGCGTGGCTGTAGTTGCTGCTGACGTAATCTTGTTGCGCCGGCGGGCTGTTGAGCAGGCTGCCCGGCTGCATGAAAAACTGCTCGACGTTGATGTTGGGTGGCAGGCTGTCGCGGTGCAGGTCGGCGAGGTAATCCAGCTCGATATAGTCGCCAAACACGCGCTCTACGAACGGTTGCAGAAAGCGCTTTTGCAAGCCGTCGCCCAGCGCCGGGCGGCCCAGGCTCAAGGCGGTGTAGATCGTTAGTTGGCGTTCGGGCAGTTGCTTGATTCGCTGATACAGCGCGTTCACAAAACGATTGGCTTTGCCCAGGCCCAAGGGCAAGCCCAAGTGGATGTGGGTGGGCAGCCGAGACAGTGCTTCATCGACTGCGCGCTCGATCGAACAGGATTGCACCATCGGATCCTCCAGGAACTTGCGTGTCTAGCGAATAGACCGAGAGTGACCGGAGTTGGTTGCAAAGCGCAAGGCGCAAACACTTTCAAACTGTAGGAGCGAGCTTGCCTCGCGATCTTTTAAACCATCAAAACATCGCGAGGTAAGAGACGGCGGGGAGTTATAAGCCAGACATTTTCTGGATCGCGGCTTTAAGCTCGGCGTCGCTGCATTCGCCGCAGGTGCCTTTTGGCGGCATGGCGTTGAGCCCGGTAATCGCCTTGGCCAAGAGTCCATCCAGGCCGCCTTCTTTGTCGGCGCGGGCTTTCCAGGCGGCGGTGTCGCCGATTTTTGGCGCTTCCAGCAAGCCGATGCTGTGGCAGGCGGTGCAGTGCTTGGCGATCACGTCATCGGGGCTCATGCCGCCCCCGCTCGCGGCTGCAGTCTCGCCACCTCCACCCGCGGCACATTCCTGGCCCTGAATGCAGACTTTACCCACAGGCTCCAGGCGTTTTGCGATCTCATCAGCCGACGTTGTGGCCTGGGCGTTGGCAGCCCAAAGGGCCAGTACTGTTGCTGGTACGGCCAGCATTTTCATAATTAGGTTCACGCGTACACCCTCAATGGTGGCTATTCACGCCCACAACCACGGTTTTGCAGGCGGCGAAAGTATACCGATTAGCCAGACGCACTGAAACAACCCTAATTTTAGAAGGGGAATAGGCGTGACCGATGAACGTCGCGGGCGCCGCCAGAGCTGTGCAGGGCGCCGCTTTGCTTAGAAGTTCGCGGGGGTGGCTGCGCTGATTAGTCGCGCCGCTACGTCGAACGGGTTGCGGAAACGGTGCGGTTTCGAGCTCTCGAAGTAGTAGCTGTCACCGGCCTCCAGCACGAACGTCTCCAGACCGACGGTCAGCTCCAGGCGGCCCTCGACGAGGATCCCGGTTTCTTCGCCTTCGTGGGTCAGCATTTCATCCCCGGTGTCAGCGCCCGGTGGATAAATTTCGTTGAGGAAGGCAATGGCCCGGCTCGGATGCGCCCGGCCGACCAGTTTCATGGTCACCGCACCATCTGAGATGTCGATCAGCTCATTGGCTTTGTAGACAATCTGGGTCGGTTTTTCCTGAAGAATCTCTTCGGAAAAAAACTCCACCATAGACATGGGAATGCCACTCAGCACTTTTCTCAGGGAGCTTATGGACGGGCTCACGCTGTTCTTTTCGATCATCGAAATGGTGCTGTTGGTCACGCCGGCGCGCTTGGCAAGCTCGCGCTGTGACAAACCTTTGATTTTGCGGATGGATTGCAGTCGTTCACCGACGTCCAATGCAGGAGCCTCCAGGGATCAGATTCAGGTCAAGATGGCGCCATCATGGCGATAGTGTTCAGTATTTACAACACTTTGACTTGAAACCTGAGAGCCCGGTCGGCCCTGCATTTTGCATACAACCCATCAGCTCCCGGAATAGAGCCGTGGCACTCGTTTCAGGTTGCAAAAAATTTGGTAGGGAATGGTTTCAGCTTTTTCCGCGAGTTCGCTGGCAAGAATGTTTTTGCCCCACAACTCAACGGTCGAACCCAGACCGGCGTCGGGCACATCCGTGAGGTCGATGCACAGCATGTCCATCGATACCCGGCCGAGCAATTGGCTGCGCTGGCCCGCCACGAGTACCGGCGTGCCGGTGGGTGCATGACGCGGGTAGCCGTCGGCATAACCCATGGCGACGACGCCTATGCGCATCGGTTTCGGGGTGATGAATTTTGCGCCATAGCCCACCGGTTCACCGGCGGGCAGTTCGCGTACGCAAATGACTTTGGACTCCACGGTCATCACTGGTTGCAGGCGTGCGGCCAGTGGGTGGTCTTGTTCAAAGGGGGTAGCACCGTAGAGCATCAGGCCGGGGCGCACCCAGTCGCTCGGCACGCTTGGCCAGCCCAGAATGGCAGGCGAATTGCGCAAGCTGACTTCGGCAGACAAGTCGTCACGGGCCGCCAGGAACACCGCCACCTGCTCGACGCTGCGCAGGCTGTCCAGTTCATCGGCGCGGGCGAAGTGGCTCATCAGCACGATTTTCGCGACTTTGCCGCTGGCTTGCAGGCGTTGGTAAGCGCTTTGGTACTCGCTTGGGTGCAAGCCGACGCGGTGCATGCCGGTGTCGAGCTTGAGCCATACCTGAATCGGCTTGGCCAGTGTGGCCTGCTCGATAGCATCGAGTTGCCACAGCGAATGCACGACGCACCAAAAGTCATGTTCGACGATCAGCGGCAGTTCATCGGCTTCAAAAAAACCTTCGAGCAGCAGAATCGGCGCGCGAATACCGGCGGCGCGCAGTTCCAGTGCTTCTTCGATACAAGCCACCGCAAAACCATCGGCCTCGGCTTCCAGGGCTTGGGCGCAACGCACGGCGCCGTGGCCGTAGGCATCGGCCTTGATCACCGCGAGGGCTTTGGCTCCCGTCACTTCACGGGCCAGTTGGTAGTTGTGTCGCAGGGCTTGAAGGTCGATCAGGGCACGGGCTGGGCGCATGGCGGCAGGCTTCTAACGGCAGTTGAATAAAAAAGCGGTGCGTACCGCGGCGTTAACCGCGTACCGCACCGCAAGAGGGACTTTGCTTGGCGACGGTGACGTTATGGCAGTGCGGCCACCACCGACAACTCCACCAAGATCTCGGGTTCGCACAGTTTGGCTTCTACAGTGGCGCGGGCCGGTTGCGCGCCTTTTGGCAGCCACTTGTCCCACACACTGTTCATGCCTGCGAAGTCGGCATCAATGTCTTTGAGGTAGATGGTCACCGACAGAATGTGGCTTTTGTCGGTGCCTGCCAGATCCAGCAAACGCTCGATGTTTGCCAGGGTTTCGCGGGTCTGCTGCTCAACCCCTGCGTTCATGTCGTCGCCGACTTGTCCGGACAGGTAAACGGTGCCGTTATGAGCCACGATCTGGCTCATGCGGTCATTGGTGAGCTGGCGCTGGATTGCCATGTTTTGCAGTCTCCTGGTGGTTGCCGTAACGAGAAATATCGAGGCCTTCGGCGCTGATTTGTGGGGTCTTTTTGGCCATCACGTCAGCGAGGAAGCGACCAGAGCCGCACGCCATGGTCCAGCCGAGTGTGCCATGACCGGTGTTCAGAAACAGGTTTTTGAACGGGGTCGCGCCCACAATCGGTGTGCCGTCCGGGGTGGCTGGACGCAGGCCGGTCCAGAAACTGGCCTTGCTCAAGTCACCGCCCTGAGGGTAAAGATCGTTGACGCACAGTTCCAGGGTTTCACGCCGTTGTGGCTTCAGCGACAGGTCAAACCCGGCGATTTCCGCCATGCCGCCGACGCGAATGCGGTTGTCAAAACGGGTGATCGCGATCTTGAAGGTTTCGTCCAGAATGGTCGAGGTCGGAGCCATGGCCGGGTTGGTGATCGGGATGGTCAGCGAGTAACCCTTGAGCGGGTAAACCGGCGCCTTGATGCCCAGCGGCTTGAGCATTTGTGGCGAGTAGCTGCCCAAGGCCAACACGTAGCGGTCAGCGGTTTCGAGCTTGCCGTCGATCATCACGCCATTGATGCGATCGCCTGCGTAGTCCAGGCGCTGAATGTCCTGGCCAAAGCGGAATTCGACACCCAGTTGAATGGCCATTTCAGCCAGGCGGGTGGTAAACATCTGGCAGTCGCCAGTTTGGTCATTCGGCAGGCGCAAGGCGCCAGACAGAATGTTGGTGACGCTGGCCAGCGCCGGTTCAACACGGGCGATGCCTTCACGGTCGAGCAGCTCAAACGGCACGCCCGACTCTTTGAGTACGGCGATGTCTTTGGCCGCGCCGTCCAGTTGCGCCTGGGTACGGAACAGTTGCGTGGTACCGAGGTTGCGGGCCTCGTAGGCAATGCCGGTTTCTGCGCGCAGTTCATCGAGGCAGTCACGGCTGTACTCGGACAGACGCACCATGCGCTCTTTGTTAACGGCGTAACGGCTGGCGGTGCAGTTGCGTAGCATCTGCGCCATCCACAGGTATTGGTCGATGTCGCCAGTGGCCTTGATCGCCAACGGTGCGTGGCGCTCCATCAGCCACTTGATGGCTTTGAGCGGCACGCCTGGCGCGGCCCACGGTGAGGCATAGCCAGGCGAAACCTGGCCGGCGTTGGCAAAGCTGGTTTCCATTGCCACGGCAGGCTGACGGTCTACCACGACCACGTCGAACCCGGCTCGGGCCAGATAATAGGCGCTGGCTGTGCCAATCACGCCGCCACCCAATACCATAACGCGCATATTTTTATCCCTCATCGCGGCCCGCCGCAGACGTTTATTATTCAAAGCGAAGATGCGCGCAGTATAAGAAGCTTTAGCCAGTGAGTTTCACTGTATAACCAGCTATATTTGGCGACAATTCTCGGCCAAAACGCTTTTGACAAAGGAGAATCTCCTATGCGTACAAATCACCAAACAAAGCGTGAATTAGACAAGATCGACCGCAATATTTTGCGCATTCTGCAGGCCGACGGGCGCATCTCGTTTACCGAGCTGGGCGAGAAAGTCGGGCTGTCGACCACGCCCTGCACCGAGCGCGTACGCAGGCTGGAGCGCGAAGGGATCATCATGGGCTACAACGCCCGGCTCAACCCGCAGCACTTGCAGGGCAGTTTGCTGGTGTTTGTCGAAATCAGCCTCGACTACAAATCTGGCGACACCTTTGAAGAATTCCGACGTGCCGTTCTGAAACTGCCCCATGTGCTGGAGTGCCATCTGGTGTCGGGTGACTTCGACTATTTGGTCAAGGCGCGGATCAGCGAGATGGCCTCGTACCGCAAACTGCTGGGCGACATATTGCTCAAGCTGCCCCACGTGCGGGAGTCCAAGAGCTACATCGTGATGGAAGAAGTCAAAGAAAGCCTGAACCTGCCGATCCCGGATTGACTGTAGGAGCGAGCTTGCCTCGCGATCTCTTGATCTTTAAAAATCAAAAGATCGCGAGGCAAGCTCGCTCCTACAGGGGCCGTTTTGAGGTCAAAAGTGCTGATCCAGAAACGCAAAATACTGCGCCCGAATGTCGGCAGTTTCATTGGCCAGATGGTGACGGGCCTGGGGAATCAGCAGCACCTGCGGGTGATTGAACTTGGCGTCCAGCACCTTGAGGTTGTGCTCCCAATCAACGGTTTTATCCGCCTGGCCCTGAATCACCAAGGGCTGGCGGGCGCTCGGCGGCAAGGCCTCGACCCGGGGGATCCAGCGCGCCATGGCGCCGATCCAGGCGGTGGGCAGACGCACGGGCTGTAGCGGATCGGCCTGTAAAAACGGCATGAAGTCCGGGTCATTGGTGTTCTCGCTGAAGCGCCGCTCAATGCCTTTAACAAAGGGCCTGAGCAGGTAATAGCTGAACTTGGACCACTGCCAGTCTTTGGGTCGCACCAGCGGCGCCAGCAAGATGGCCTGGCCCTGCGCCGGGCTTTGCTCGCCGTGATGCAGCAAATGGTCCAACACCACCGCACCACCGGTGCTTTGCCCGATCAAGTGCCAGGGCTGCGGCAGGTTCAGCGATTGGGCCTCGATAAACAGGCCTTGCAGCGCCTCCTGGTACTGATAAAAGTCGCCGATGCTGGCGCGCTCGCCGCTCGACAGGCCGTGGCCCGGCAAGTCGCAGGCAATGACCACAAAACCGTGGTTCAACCCCCACTCGATCACATGCCGATACAGCCCCATGTGATCGTAAAAACCGTGGATCACAAACAGCGTGGCTTTGGGTGTGGACTCAGGCCACCACACCTGGCTGACCAAGTCGTAGCCTGCGGCACTGAAGCGCCCCAACTGACGACGGACCGGTACTGCGCGCTGCGCAAAGTCCAGCCCGTAAAAATGCTGGTATGCCAGATCCTCACTCGATAAAGGCTGACCTGCGACCAACGGTTGTAAATGGGGGCGCAAGGACTCGGGGGAAAACGCGACAGACATAGGGGTTCCAAACAGAAAGGCATGAAGGCAGAACAGTCTTTATAGCTGACGATATTCTGCTGTCAGTTTAAGCATGGCAAGCTACTCGCCCTTTCAGGAACATTCAGCATGCCTGTACCGACCCTTAAAACCTGGCTTGCCTGGCTGCTGGTGCTGACCTGCGCCGTGGGTGTGTGGGCCGCTTACCACTGGTTTGAGGGGCGTTATATCCGTGCGTTCAACGACCAGACCGTTTTGTTTGCCGGGGACGTGCTGGCCCTGCCCGCAGACCTCTCGGGGCCCGGGCCGATTCGCGTGGTGCACTTCTGGGACCCGGCCTGCCCCTGCAATGTCGGCAACCAGCAACACTTGAGCGAACTGATGACGACCTACCTGCCGCAGGGCGTTGAATTTTATGCCGTCCAAAAGCCCGGCAGCCAGGGCCAGTTGCCTGCCAGCCTGGGCGCGATCAAACCCCTGACCGCCCTGCCCGGCGCCGAAAACCTGAGCGTCAGCCCGGCGGTTGCCATCTGGGACCGCAGCGGCCAACTGGCCTACTTCGGCCCCTACAGCGAAGGCGCCACCTGCAACGCCAGCAACAGCTTCATCGAACCCGTGCTGCAAGCCTTGACCCAAGGCCGCAGCGTCAACGCCACTCACACCCTGGCGGTGGGGTGTTACTGCCCGTGGTCGTCGAAGCAGTCACTGCCCATGCAGCGTTGAAAGCAATGATTGGCCGGGAAGGGCTCGAACCTTCCACCTCACCCTTATCAAGAGTGCGCTCTACCCGCTGAGCTACCGGCCAGTTAACTTATCCACAGGTTGCTGACCTGTGTGCCCGCCCCAATACCGCTGCCCTGCCCACAACATCAAGCTGGCAACGAAACAACAAAGGGCGAGGCTGGTAAATACCCCCTGAATGTCCAGCATTTCGCCCGTGCTGCGTCCAGCGAGAATGACACCGAAGCCTGCCGCCAAGGTGATGATGGTTTTGGTCAGGCCGCTGGCCACACCCGCTACGTGCTCACCCACAACAGCTTGCGTCGCGATTAAGGTCAGCGCATTGGCGACCCCTAGAAATCCTCCACACAAGGTGACCAGCAGCAGATAGAGCCATTCGCTTAGTGCAAACGCAGCGCCCAGCAGTAACGCCGCGCTGGCGCACAGGCAGGTAGCCATCGCTCTCACTGCGCAAGATGACGGGATGCGGCCAGCAATGGGCCCACCGCAGGCCAGAAGCACCGCCGAGCCAAGGAATGCGATACCTGCTTGCAAGGGGCTCAACCCCCACACGCTTTGCAACGACAACGGCACCACAAACAGATGCACCACCGTTGAGGTATTCACCACGGCCCCGGCTAACGTCAGCATCCAGTACGGGGCATTGCGAAACAGGCAGGTCGCGATCAGAGGGGTGGCGGCGTGTTTTTCGCGCCAGGCGAACAGACTGAAACTGAGCACCAGTGCGCTGACGATAAAGACCGTTTGCGGGCTTGCCCATGCGTGAGTGCCCAGTTCATCCAGCAAGAAGCCGAAGGCGACCAGCCCTACACTGACCAACAGCAACCCCAGCCCATCCACGGCTGCGCGCTCGCCTGACGGGTGTTGCCCGGCTATTGGCCAGCAACACCCGAGTGCGAATAGCACCACGGGCACATTGATCCAGAAAATAAACCGCCAACTGAACCATTGGCTCATTGCAGCCCCTATAAAAGGGCCAATCACCGTGGCGATGGCCCCAAGCCCTATCGCCAAACCCATTGCCCGACCGCGACGTGCGCTGGGGTACACATGGCTCAACAGTGCGAGGCCCGAGGGCATGATGCAGGCGGCGCCGATGCCCTGAAGCACACGCGCAGCAATTAGCCCGTTCAGTGTCGGCGTAACGGCACACAGTAATGACGCCAGGCCGAACAGCGACAGCCCTGTGCGCAACATACGGCGATGGCCAATACCATCACTCAAGCGGCCGGCAGCCAGCATCAACGTACCGACGCAGAGCAAATAACCACTCACCACCCATTTAACGTGTGCTACCGACGCCGCAAAGTCATGGGCGATGGGCAGCAGCGCCAAATTCAATGCAAACGCATCCATCTGAATACAAAAAATTCCGGCTGAAAAGGCCAGTAATGCCAGACGTTGAGACCGTTCAGAAGTCGATTTCATGGCCACCTGCGGGTTGGTGTTCAATACAGGCCCACTGAATGGGGTTGGTACGTCTGGTCAAGAATGGAAGTGAGGAACTGCTCAAAGTCGGCCACTAACTCAAGGCCATGCTCTGGCTTATAGGTGTAAAGGCCTTCGCACATCTGTTTGTCGAGGCTGCTGTCGAGAAACAACGCGTATGAAAAACGGTCCTCTTTGGCATGTTCAGGTCGCTGCTGCACGACCCTGTGCGCGACTGCTGCGACGGGCCTGGCTGTGTGTCGGGTCAGGATTTCCATCGCGCATCCGAAGTTGACGATAAAACACCCGGGCCGGGGGTCAATCGGGCACCAGATACCCTCGCGCAAAACCTCAAGCCCAGGCTCCAGTGAGCGCAACACCGTGACCCAGCCGGAGTCTTTGTGAACGTTCAAGCCGCGCGCTTTTACGTGGGGGCGAAAATGATTGAACGTTAACGTATGGGTACCCGCCTGGGTCATGCAGTGACCTGTGGCTTTGAGCCAAAGTGCGCGTGGAATATCCAGATGCTTCAGTACGGCCAGCATCACCTCGATGGCCAAGGCTTTCAGATGTTGCGCCAGGCTGCACACTGCTTGGGGAAACAGCTGTTGCCAATGTGTGCTGCGCAAAAAGAATTGTTCTGTCTGATCTGCATCTCTGCAGAAATACCCTTGAAGAGGGCCGAGTTCGGTTTCGGTTTGGGTTTTAAATCCGCGATAAGCGCAGTCGCGTGGCTCGTTTGGAGGCGGGGGCAAATAAAAGTGGCGGGCGAATCGATCTCCCGGCGCAAGGTCAATTGGCGCGGAGGGCTCAACGAAGAAAAAACCGTCGAGTAGCGCCTGTTGCATGCCGTTGGCCTGATCAAATTGCAGACCATGGTTGGTCAGCGTGGCTTGTTGCCACGGGCGATTACACGCGGGAATGGAAGGCATAGCCCATTCCTTGCGCTTTTTGCACTGAAAAGGCTCTGAACGACTGATACCTGTCCAAGGCGCCCGATGGGTTGTATTGATAGAGGTCCATATCAAAGTCAGGCCCCATGTACACCGTGAATGACGACCGATCCGGCGCCTGCGCTGCGGGCCGGGTTTCGATAACGCGGTGCAAGACGGCCCGGCCAGGCAAGGGCAAATGGGCTGTCAGGATTTGATAGGCGTCGCCCAAGTTGACGATAAAACAGCGTGGCTCCAGTGCAACGGCTTGCCACACGCCCTTGTGGAGGATTTCGAATCCTGGCTGATCAGCTGCGATCAGGGTGATAAAACCGCTGTCAGTGTGTTCGACGATCCCCAGTGTGCCTCTGACACAGGCACGGTAGTGGTTGAGCGTCGTGTAACACAGGCTTGTCTCGTCCAGCGTTGCCCCGGTGATGGTTGCCCAGTGCTCCTTGCGCACCTTTGAGGCCTCAAACAAATGACGCAAGACCTGTACCGTCAGGATTTTCATGGCCTCCAGTAACTCGGTTACAGGCAATGCAAAATACTCGTGCCACAGATGGCTCTCGATTTGCAGTTGTTCGACCTGATTGGGGCGATCTTCGTAGCCTAACTTTGAGCGTGGGTGGGCATGCTCACGATGGCCGCGCATTCGATCCAGAGTGTCTAGCCGGGGTTGATAAAAATTACGGCACAACTCAAAGCCCGGGTTCAGGTCTACACCCTGCGGGATTTCCAGCAAAAATGCGCCAAGGCTTAGCGCCTGTTCAAGCGTGCTCTTGCTGAAGGCCAGGCCGTGGTGGGTCAAACGTGCTCGGGGCAACGCTATCGCACGGGGTTGATCGGCTGCGGATAAGCTCATGCTACCTCCACTGAAGCGTCCATCTTTGGATATCAGGGCCTGTGGATAACCTTGCCCGTTGTTACAGCGTGTGTGTCCTGTCGTAGGTACGTGCGACTTCCTGTTCGGCAAAGTCCGCCACGCTTTGCAGCACCACAGCCCGGCCACGACGGTATTGGTAGATAGTGCCGTCGAGCGCCGAGTCGAGAAAAAGCGCATATGAGGTTCTTTCGCGTCCTGGCTCACGGGGTTCGAGTTGCGCAACGCCGTGAATATTGGCCCTGACGGGTGTTTCAAGCCTTCCGGTCAGCACCTCGAAGGAACTGCCGAAATTGATGATGAAGTAGCCTGGTTCCGGGTTGATCGCCCGTATCTGCCCGTTAATCCACGCATATAAGCCGGGCTCGGTAGAGCGAAGTACCGTCACCCACCCCGAATCGCGGTGAAATTTGCAGCCGCGAGCCTTTTTTGACGACCGAAAATGGTTGAATGCCAGCATCTGATGCCCGCCGTTCTCGCTAAGACCTGACGAAATGCAAGGCCAGTCGCGGACCGGGAGCTTGAGGTGGGCCAAGGTGCTGCGCAGCACACTGATGCCGATGGCTGCCATTTGAGTACCCACTATCGCCACTGATTGGGGTAACAAGTGCCAATTGGCGCGCTCGATGTAGAAGTTTTCCCATTGATCGTGGGGGCGGTCGAAATAGCCCTGATAGAGCCCGGGCACGTCCATGTCGAGAAAGCCGTTTTGGGGCAGGTAAAACTGCTGTGCAAATTGATCAGCGGCCTTACACACCAAGCCTTGGGGCATTTTCAGCAAAAAGAAACCTTGCTCAAGCCCACGGGCAAACCCATTGGGCGAATCGAAGACCAATTTCGTGCCCGCAAGTCGTGCCCGCTCCAGAGCACAGGGCGGGTACATGGCCTGTGCGTGGGCCTGATGCAACGGTGAAGGCAATGTCAGGCTGTCCCGGTAGGTAGCAGTGTGGCGATTAACCATCGCTCTGATCTCCACAGTGTTTGGGGCGCAGGGTCAATACGCCTGGCTGTGCGGGCTTGGGCATCGCGCAATGGCGGCGCAGACTGAGGTCGATACCTTCGCTGCTGACCTCAAAGCGGCCATAAAGCTCACGTAGCAACAATCCTTGAATGTTGACTGAGAACAGACGGCCTGGGCATTTGCGTGGGTTGCGCCGGGTGTTGAGCATGCTGAACGAGTTGATGTCATAGCGATTGCGCGCCAGCAGTGAGGTGCAGAGCGTGTGGGCTGTGTCGTCCTTTTTTTGCAGTGCCAGAATATGGGTGACATCGAAAGCTTCAGGCTGGGTAAAAATGTGAGGATCTCTATTGGCCTGCCAGCGGTCCAGCCACAACTGGGTGTCCTCGGGGACTAGCACGCGCTGACCTGCATGTTCGATTTCGCACGGCATAAGCGTCCGACGCCAAAGCGCTGTTGGGTTGGAGCCTCCTAGACGCAGCGCTTCCATGACCGCCAGATCAATAACGTTTGGTGCTTGAGTGCAACTGTCTGAGGCCGCTAACAGGACCTCACGTTTAACCTGGGCAGAGGTCTCGATGTACGCCAGCGACCACAACAGGCTAAGCGCCGTAGTGTCATAGGTTGCAATGATGATTGTGCCGATCTCCAGAGCCCGCTCCGTACTCAGGTTTTCAATGTTTTTTCGGGTAAAAGGCAGCGCCCAAAGGGCGAAATGGCCAAGGATCAGGTTGGTCAGGGGCGCTTTTTCAATGGCGTCGAAGTTGGTGAGCAGCAGGTCTTTGATGAACGGTTTCAAGGCTTCATGCTGCTTTAGCGCGAGCCTGTCGTCATGACTGATGACCTTGGAGGCCTGTTCGAAGAATCCGCTGACCACGTCCCTGAACTGATCGTCTTGCAGGTACTGGTCCAGGCTTTTTATCGTGCAGTCCAGGATGCCTGGTAGATAGCTATCAATTTGACTGACCCACAATAAGGTCAATTTCTCCATGCACATCGGAGTGCGCGGGCATTGGTGCAAAAAGACGGCTGCCAAACGACGAATATCGTCTTTTATGCTGTCGATAAAACGCTGACTCCCGAGCACATGCTCCACTGCCCTACGTTTTTGCGAGCGCAATGGGTCACTGATGTGCAGTGAGCCCAAAAAGCCACCGAACAACTCATGATTGGCATCGGTTGAGGGCGCAAGGTCCTCATCATTGAATAGCGCACGATTGTCCATCTGATAAAGCGCCAGTTGTTCGCCCATCCAGAAACTGCAAAGGCCGCCTGACTGTTCAGCGCAGTGACGAATTCCGCTGACCTTAAAGTACTCAGTGGCGGGCAAGCCTTGCACAGAGGTTGCAATGTGGAACTCGTCGCCATGCCCGCGCACGGGGCAAGGTCCTGGATGATGCGCAATGAGTCCGGCAAAAGGCGGGCATTGTTTATTCATTGGGCGTGCCCTGAGTCTGTTCAGAGAGGATGCCGAATGAGGCATGCCGGTCTTGCCAGGTGCGCTCGTTGAATCGACGAAGGAATGCTTCAGCACTCATCAGCCGTCGCAACTCGCCCAAAGGCTGCACTTCGTAGAGGTCAGCGCTGGCGGGAGGATTGAGGAACGTGGCAAACGAGAAGCGGTCTTCTTGTCCCGGCAGCGCCGCGCACTCGCGCACGCGATGCTTAATGGCTCGAGCCGAAAGCGGCAGTTGCGCACTGAGTAATTCAAGGCACGCGCCGAAGTTGACAATGAAATACCCAGGTTCCGGTTCAATAGGCTGCCACCCCCCGTCGATGAATGCCTCAAGGCCTGATTGGCGGGTGTACAGCAGCGTCACAAAACCGGTGTCCTGATGTTCTGCACAACCCGGCAAATGGCGTTCGGGACGGTAATGGCTTGCGGCAAACCAATGGGTGCCCTGGCCTGTCACTGCGCCACCACTGGCGGATGCCCATAGCGCCTGAGCCACTCCAAGTTCGCGCAAGGCTGCCTGAAGAATCACTTGGCCAAGCGCGTCCATTGCGAGCACCATTTTCACCACGGCACCTGGCAGGCGTGTGGCCCAGCGCGTTTTATCGACTAACAGATGTTCAGTCTGAAAATGTTCGCGATCGAAATAAATATCGGTTTGAGGACGGAAGCCGCGATAGCGGGTGGAAGACGTGGCGGGTAAATAAAACTCGCGGCACAGTTTTATCCCCGGCTCAAGATTTAACGTTTCCGGGATTTTCAGTAAAAATAAACCTTGCTCTATGGCCGCGCGTAAACTGAATGGCGTTTTAAATAGTAAAGCGTCTTGATAAATAATGGCACGCTGCATATTAATCTTGTGTGTTTTCATTTTGCGCGCCTCCTGCATTGACAGTGCCTTGGTAAATCTCCTGGTCATTATTGTTAATTAACTCTCGAGCATCACAGATGCGTTCCAGGCCCCGTGTTGGGTAATAAGAAAAGATGCCATGGTCATGGGGTATAAAGTTACTGGAACTGAAGTGCCCAAAACTAATGCGGTCTTGGGCTTGGTGCGTTACTCGGTGCAAGATAGCAGCCACTGGCGAGTCGCAATGAGCTGTTAACCACTCCATTGACAGCCCGAAGTTGATCACGAATGTATCAGGCGCACATTTAACTGACTCCCAACGATCAAGGCGGTTTACCTCAAGTCCAGGTTGAGTGGTGCGCAGAATTGTCAAAAAACCATCATCTTTGTGCGAGCTTAACCCCGCCTCTGGTAACTGCGCGCGGTAATGGTTGAAGGTCAGGTGGTAAGCCCCTGCGCCTTGTGAACAACCGCCAGTGGCTTGAGGCCAGAGGTGTTTCGGTATGCCGGCGTAGTCCAGTGCGGCGCCCAGGATCAGCCGGGATATTTCGGTCATTTTCTCGGCTATCCGGGTAATTTCAGTTGGGTAATAGCGACTCCAAAACCGGCGTTCCAGCAAAAATTGCTCAATCTGGTCGACGCGCTGATGGAACCCCAGCAGTTCATCGTCAAACTGGTTGGCCCTAATGTTTTTGAAATGCCCATACGGGCTGGCATCTCCTCGGTAAAACTCGCTAGCGAATTGATCGGCGGCCGTGATGTCCAGTTCTGCCGGGATAGTCAGTAAGAAAACGCCGTCGGCAAACGCTTGCCGCCGATCATGATCATTGGCAAACCCCAACCGGCCGCCTTCAATCCAGGCACAGACCAATTGAGCGGTTGTGCCCACGGGGCGCGTATCGACACGTTTGTGGTAAAGCTCGCTATAGAGCTGGCCCGCTGAGGTTGGCCTGGTTGAGGGGCGCATGTTCATCGTCCTTTGAGGCACAGAGAAACGATGGTCAGCGCCTTGAGTTCATCAGGAGCCTGGGGGTGTAGACCTTGAGCGATCTCCGATAAGGTGCTGAACGAGCCGGGGTAGATCATCACGCTGTGCCCCTGCTGCTGCAGGCAGGCAAAAATGGCAAATTCTTCAAGAAAGTACGCTGTCGAAAAACCGACCTTGCGTGCCCATTCGGCAGGGGTCGAGGCTTCCAGCCTTTTACGCAAGTAGTGCTCAGCAAAACATTTGACGGACTGACTGAACGCGGCGTCGGCTCGATAGAGGTGCGTGAGTTGAGCATGCAAGTGCTGATAACTTGCCAGGGCCTGAACCCCTTGGCAGGTGATAAAGCGAAATTGTGTGAGCGCGCGAAAATGCTCAAATACGGGCTGGCTTTCACCGACAAAACGCTTACCCAATTGCAGGGCTGTGGTCAGCGCTATAGAGGGATGCATGTCATGTACAGACTGGAGGGTCAGGCGGTGAATGCTGTCTCCCACCAGCACAGTGCACTGGGTAAAACGCCGCGAAATCCATTGCACAATGCTCGCCAGTTTTTCGGGATGGAAATGACTGTTTTCGAGGCTGATGCCTAAAAAACAATGCTCGGATAGCTCAAAATTATGTCGATGCTCCCCCGGTGATACTGATGCTATTTTTGCTTTGTATTTCAAATTAATAGAAGTGCTGTTCGGAACACTACAGGCGCCGGAAATATTATTTAAATCGTGCGACATACTGACTCCTTGCTCAAGTATCGATGGTTAGTGTTCGAACTTGTTGGTGAGTTATAGCCGAATTGAATAAATAGACATGACGCAGTAGCAGTTTCTAGAAATTGAAATCTATAAATGTTGTTTGAATGATTTATTTATAATTGCAGGTGCGGTAATTCGCAACGTCTTACTATGTAGGACACTGCCAATTATTTTGTATGAATTAACCTACAAGTATGTGAAGGGTTGTTATCAAGCCTCATTTGCAGGCCTGCGCTGGGTTAACTGTAGGAGCGAGCTTGTCTCGCGATCTTTTAAAGATCAAAAGATCGCGAGACAAGCTCGCTCCTACAGGAGGTTTGCGTTAGTTCAGTGCGTAATTCAGCACGATGCCCACGAAGATAGCCAATCCGGCCCAGTGGTTGTGCAGGAACGCCTGGAAGCAGCGCTGGGGTTCGCGGTTGCGGGTGTACCAGAATTCCCACAGGTAGCAGCCCGCAGCCACCAGCAGGCCGAGGTGGAACCAGCCGCCGAGGTCGAATTGCACGCCGGCCAGCAGCAGGCAGCCCAACGACAGGCCTTGCAGGCCGAGGATGATAACGCGGTCGGCGTCGCCAAACAGGATGGCGGTGGATTTAACGCCGATTTTCAGGTCGTCGTCGCGGTCGGTCATGGCGTAGTAGGTGTCGTAGGCTACGGTCCACAGCAGGTTGGCGATGTATAGCAACCACGCCGCCGCTGGCAGGCTGTCGGTCTGGGCGGTGAAGGCCATGGGCATGCCCCACGAGAACGCCGCGCCCAGTACCACTTGCGGGTAGTAGGTGTAGCGCTTCATGAACGGGTAGCTCGCCGCCAGGGCCAGGCCGCCGAATGACAGCCACACGGTGGTGGCGTTGGTGCATAACACCAGCAGGAAGCTGATACCCATGAGCAGCGCAAAAAACACCAAGGCTTCTTTGCTGCTGATTTTTCCGCTGACCAGCGGCCGTTGTTCGGTACGTTTGACGTGGCCATCGACCTTGCGGTCGGCAAAGTCGTTGATCACGCAACCGCCTGCGCGGGTCAGGATCACGCCGAACACAAAAATCAGCAGAATACCCAGCGAAGGCACGCCCTTGGCGGCAATCCACAAGGCCCACAGGGTCGGCCACAGCAGCAGGTAAATGCCGATGGGCTTGTCCATGCGGGTCAGTTGGATAAAGTCCCAGGCGCGCGGGTTCAAGCGATTAAGTGATTTGAGCAGGCTCACGTACATCAGTTGTTCTCCGGTCGGGCACTCAGGGCGGCCCACAGGTCAGGTAAAAAAACTTCGGCCACCAGCACGCTCAACGGGCCCCGCGAAAAACGCGAGCGGCGTGCCCATAGGCCGTCTGCCTGATCAGCCACGGGCAAGCCGCCGCGCGGGTATTGGCATACTTGCATCGGTCCGCGCTCAAAGGCGTTATCGCTGAACAGCAAGCCGCCCAGTGAGCGCGCCCCCAGCGCTTCCATGTCGAAGCCGCCTATTTGCAGGACGCTTTTCGCGGCGACGCTGCGGGCGAATACCCACGGTTGCTGATGGCCGCGTAAATACACTTCGCGCACCCAGCCATGGCTGTTTTCAGGCAAACCGAGGGCCGTGCATTCGTCGGCACGCAGTGTCTGCCAGCCTTCGAAAAGCGGCAGCACGCTGAAGGAACCGTCTGAAAGTGCGGTAAGACGTTGAGTCAGGGAGCCTTGGTCGAACAACCAGTCGAGGATCTGTTCGTCAGGCGGTGCAGGAAGTTCGCTTTGCTCAAGCCAGGCAGGCGAGACCAGCGTAGAAGTTATGTGCGGCACAGTGGGTCATAATTGGCAGCCATTGAGGCGGGCGAGCTTATCACGCTGGTCCTTGCTTGAGCGCCAGAGTGCCATCAGGCAGCCGTCGGGCTTGCATCTGTCGGTGTTGATCAGTACAAACGGCCTGAATTTTGCGAGTAACACAACCGATTGATAAGAGTCTGTGCCCTCGCCCACGCCTGAGCGAAAGGAAATACCCCCATGAAAAAGTGGCAATGCATTGTTTGTGGACTGATTTACAACGAAGCCGATGGCTGGCCGGATGACGGTATTGCGCCCGGTACGCTGTGGCAGGACGTCCCTGAAGACTGGCTGTGCCCGGACTGCGGCGTTGGCAAAATGGATTTCGAGATGATCGAAATCGGCTGATCCGCCCTGTTTTTTGAATTGATTGACTCTGGAGATTGGAATGAGCGCACCTGTTGTGATCGTTGGCACTGGGCTGGCTGGCTATAACCTGGCCCGGGAGTTTCGCAAGCTGGACAGCGAAACACCGCTGCTGTTGATCACGTCCGATGACGGGCGTTCCTACTCCAAGCCGATGCTGTCCACCGGCTTTGGCAAAAACAAAGAAGCCGACGGCTTGAGCATGGCCTTGCCCGGCGCCATGGCCGAGCAGCTCAAGGCGCAGGTGCGCACCCACACCCGCGTCAGCGGGATTGATCCGGGCCACAAGCAACTGTGGATCGGTGAAGAAGCCGTGCCTTACCGCGATCTAATTCTGGCCTGGGGCGCGCAATCGGTGCAGGTGCCGGTCGAAGGCGATGCTCAGGATGCGATCTTCTCGATCAATGATCTGGAAGACTACGCCCGCTTTCGTGCAGCGGCCGCGGGCAAGCGCCGTGTGCTGATTCTGGGTGTCGGTTTGATCGGTTGCGAGTTCGCCAACGACTTGATCGCGGGGGGCTATGAGGTCGACCTGGTGGCGCCGTGCGAGCAAGTGATGCCGACGCTGCTGCACCCTGCGGCTGCGGCCGCCGTGCAATCGGGCCTGGAAAGCCTGGGCGCACGCTTTCATCTCGGGCCGGTGCTCACGCGTTTGCAGCGCACCGAAGATGGCCTTGAGGCGCACTTGTCGGACGCCAGCGTGGTCGCCTGTGATGTGGTGGTGTCAGCCATTGGTTTGCGCCCACGCACCGATCTGGCGGCCGCTGCCGGCCTGCGGATCAACCGCGGTATCGAAGTGGACCGCCATCTTAAAACCTCCCACGCCAACATCTACGCGCTGGGCGACTGCGCGCAGGTCGACGGTTTGAGCCTGCTCTACGTGATGCCGCTGATGAGTTGCGCACGGGCGCTGGCGCAGACCCTGGCGGGCAACCCGACAGCGGTCAGCTACGGCGCCATGCCGATTACAGTGAAAACACCGGTGTGCCCGTTGGTTGTGTCACCTGTGCCGCCTGGTTGCGAAGGTGTGTGGACGGTGGAAGGTCAGGGTGCCGACATCAAAGCGCTGTGCCGCGATGCAGACGGCAAGCTGCTCGGTTATGCCCTTACCGGCGAGGCGGTTCGCGAGAAACTGGCGCTGAACAAAGAGTTGCCTGCGCTGTTGGCGTAAACACTCTACCTTTTGTCGTAAATGTCATTGCCTTGCCTCAACAAAGCGCCTGCTGAGGGTGGCGCGTGACTTGGTCGCGTGCCATTCTCACACCGGTCTGCCGCAGAGTAGAGCCTGCGGCGCCTTGGATGCTGCTCCTTAGAAGAGCAGCACGGACATAACAACAAAAAACCGTCAAAGAGGCTTCATCATGCGTAAACCAGAACTCGCCGCCGCTATCGCTGAAAAGGCTGACCTCACCAAAGAGCAAGCCAGCCGCGTACTCAATGCAGTGCTCGAAGAAATCACCAACGCCCTGCACCGCAAAGACAGCGTCACGCTGGTCGGTTTCGGTACGTTTATCCAGCGCCATCGCGGTGCACGGACCGGGCAGAACCCGCAGACCGGTCAGCCAGTGACCATCAAAGCCAGCAACACCGTAGCCTTCAAGCCTGGCAAATTCCTTAAAGACAGCGTCAACCCTTAAGCGGGGCTGGTTTTAGAGGAGCGGGCAAGCTGGCTTGCCCGTTCTTGAGAGTAAATTGGCCGATCATGCGGCCATAAGTGGCAAAAACCCGTCTATCAGCGCCTATTTCTTTGGATATGTGGCGTTCTTCGCTCAAATCGTTAAACTGCGCCGGCTCTTTATTTATTCCCCGAGGCCGCGTACATGAAATTTCGTTTTCTGCTCTGGATGCTGGGCTTTCTGATGGGCAAAGCCAGCCGTAAAAACCCTGCTTTTCAACAGCAATTGGTTGATAAAGACATGGTGTTCCAGCTGCAAACCCTCGATGGCAAAGTCGCCCGTCACTTCAAAGTCAAAAACCAGCGTATTACCAGCCACTCGGGCTTATACCCGGACCCGGTGTTTGCCATCGCCTTTAAAGATGCCGCTTACGGCTTTGCCACAATGCAAGCCAAGAACAAGCAACTGGCGTTTATGACCGGGATCCAGGACAAGTCGATTCAGATCAAGGGTAATCCGGCGCAGGTCATCTGGTTTCAGGGCCTGACCAAGTACCTCAAGCCGCGTAAAAAGCCGAAGGCTTGATCCCCAACCCGTAGGAGCGAGCTTGCCTCGCGATCTTTTGATCTGGCTTTTGACCTAAGAGCCCCCTCTCCCGAAGGAGAGGGAACCGATTGGGGGATGCTGAAGATACGCGGTGGCCTGTTTGCTGCGCGACAGCGCGGCGTCAAAGACGAGGCGGCAACGCGGTTTAGCCGAAGAACCAGTAGCACACCGCAATCGCTGCCACCACGCCTGAGAACTCTGCCAGCAAGGCGCAGCTCACGGCGTGGCGGGCGCGCTGGATGCCGACCGCACCGAAGTACACCGCCAGCACATAGAAGGTGGTTTCCGTGCTGCCCTGCACGGTCGCGGCCACCAGGGCCGGGAAGCTGTCGACGCCTTTGGTTTGCATGGTTTCAATCAGCAACGCCCGCGCCGCGCTGCCTGAAAACGGTTTGACCATCGCCGTGGGCAGCGCATCGACAAAGCGCGTGTCCCAGCCCAGCCATTCGACCAGATGGCGAATGCCGTCCAGGCCAAAGTCCAGTGCGCCCGAAGCGCGCAATACGCCCACTGCGCAGAGCATCGCCACCAGGTACGGCAGCAGGTTCTTGGCTACGTCGAAACCTTCTTTGGCGCCTTCGACAAACGCCTCGTAAACCTTGACCTTGCGCAGCGCACCGATCACCAGAAACAGCATGATCAGCCCGAATAGCGTCAAATTGCCCAGGATCGAGGACAAGCTCGCCAGCGCCGCCGCTGACAGGCTCGCCAGCAGCGCCATAAAGCCCGCCAGAATCAGTGCGCCGGGTATCAGGTACGCCAGCACCACCGGGTCCCACAGGCGCAGGCGCTGCACGATGGCCACCGAGAAGAGGCCCACCAGGGTCGAGGCGCTGGTGGCCAGCAGGATCGGCAGGAACACCAGCGTGGGGTCTGGCGCGCCTTGCTGGGCACGGTACATAAAGATCGTGACGGGCAGCAGGGTCAGCGACGAGGCGTTGAGCACCAAGAAGAGGATTTGCGCATTACTGGCGCTGGTCGGGCTCGGGTTTAGCTCTTGAAGTGCGCGCATGGCCTTGAGGCCGATCGGCGTGGCGGCATTGTCCAGGCCCAGGCCGTTGGCAGCGAAGTTCAGGGTGATAAAGCCCAGGGCCGGGTGGCCGGGCGGAACTTCTGGCATCAGGCGCTTGAACAGCGGCCCTAGCGCCCTGCCCAGCCAGTCGACGATGCCGGCCTTTTCGGCAATCCGCAGAAACCCCAGCCACAGCGTCAGCGTGCCAAACAGCAGCACCATCACCTCAACCGACAGCTTGGCCATGGAAAAGATGCTTTCAACGATGGCCGCGAAGATCCCGGCATTTCCCCCGACCAGCCATTGGGCAAACGCCGACACCGTGGCGACAAGGAAAAAGCTGAGCCATAGGCCGTTAAGCATCGGGAAACTCCTAATAAGTGCGGCAGATGATACCGGCCAGACCTCAGAAACGACAAACGCCGGGAGGTTGGCAAAATGGCGTTCAACGCAGAACTCGCAAAACCTGTAGTCGCTGACAAGGAACGAAGGCTGCGATGCGGGCCGCAGGACCGCCGTTTGGGGTCACTGCGCAACCCATCGCAGCCTTCGTTCCTCGGCAGCGGCTACAGGAGAGGAAAAGTCGTGACGCCTAAAACAACAAACCCCGGACAAGTCCGGGGTTTGGGGAGTGAAGCGCCAGGCGAAGGTGATTAACCTTTGGCGGCTTCCTTGCTGCGCCAGTGCGGCAGCGAGTTCCAGTAGCGCTCGCCTTTGGCGGCGTCGTACATGCCTTCCCAGCGCGAGATGACCAGTACGGCCAAGGCGTTACCGATGACGTTCAGGGCGGTACGCGCCATGTCCATCACACGGTCTACACCGGCGATGAAGGCCAGGCCTTCCAGCGGGATGCCCACGCTGCCCAAGGTGGCCAGCAGTACCACGAAGGACACGCCCGGTACGCCGGCGATGCCTTTGGAGGTGACCATCAGGGTCAGCACCAGCAGCAGTTGCTGGCTGATCGACAGGTCGATGCCGTACAGCTGGGCAATAAAGATGGCCGCGATGCTTTGGTACAGGGTCGAACCGTCAAGGTTGAACGAGTAGCCGGTCGGTACCACGAAGCTGCAAATCGCTTTCGGGCAACCGTAGGCTTCCATCTTCTCGATCACGCGTGGCAACACGGTTTCGGAGCTGGCGGTGGAGTAAGCCAGGACCAGCTCATCCTTGAAGATGCGCATCAGCTTGATCACCGAGAAGCCGAACAGCTTGGCGATCAGGCCCAGTACCGCGAAGGCGAAGAAGAGGATGGCCGCGTACACCAGCACCACCAGCTTGGCCAATGGCACCAGCGAGGCGAAGCCGAAGTTGGCGACGGTCACGGCGATCAGCGCAAACACACCGATTGGCGCGTAGTTCATGATCATGTGAGTGACTTTGAACATCGACTCGGACACGCCCTGGAAGGTTTTCACCAGCGGGTCGCGCAGCTCGGCGTTCAGGCTCGACAAGCCAAGACCGAATAGTACCGAGAAGAAGATGATCGGCAGCATCTCACCGCGAGCCATGGCTGCGAAGATGTTGGACGGTATCAGGTTGAGGATGGTCTCGATGAACGCGTGTTCATGCTGCACCTCTGCGGCAGTGGCCTGATATTTGGAAATATCTACCGTGCCCAGCGTGCTCATGTCGATCCCGGCGCCCGGGTGGAACACGTTGGCCAGCACCAGGCCGACCAGGATCGCGATGGTGGTGACCACTTCGAAGTAAATAATTGTTTTTAGACCGATGCGACCGAGTTTCTTCGCATCCCCCACGCCTGCAATCCCGACAACCAGTGAAGAAATCACGATTGGGATTACGATCATCTTGATCAGACGGATAAAGATATCGCCTGCAGGTTGCAGGACGTTACTGATCCACCAGGCCTTTTCAGCACTGAAATGGTTGAGCAGTGCGCCGATTGCAATCCCGAGGACCAGACCGATTAGGATCTGCCAGGCGAGGCTAAGTTTTGCCTTCTTCATGTCATTACCCTTACTTCAAGTGGACTCGGGTACAGGCTCGGACTAGAGCGCTCAAGAGCGCAAAAAGGACCAAGCTGTACCCCCGTAGAAGGTCGCCCAAATCGAGCCGGACTGGCTCTTTGGCAGGCGAAAAAAGGCGCAACTATTCCCATGCACGGCGTTACCGTCTAATGCCGTAAACGCCTACCCTATGCCGAATCGGCATGGGTTTTGTCCGACAAGACCTCAAAAATCAGGAGGGTTGCACTGACAGAATAGATGACATAACCGCCGTAAACCGGCTGTTTCAAGGCCTTTTTGGCATTAAAGAAGGCTCACAGACAGCGCTAACATTTCGGAAATATCCCACAACACAAATCGAAAAATGAGAAGCCATCAATTTGCCAATAGTCGATATACGGTCGACGTTTCAAAGGGTAGTTCAAGCCACATCTTTTTCAGAAAAAATGAACTGGGATAAGCAATTACCGACGAAAGGCAGTGTCAGGCAGACGCAAAAAAACCAAGGCAAAACCTTGGCTTTTGGCAGTCGAAAACAGCGTTGTTACCCTGCCCGGCATTCAATACCAGTTAGGGTCTTTCTTTAATTGCTCTTTAAGCAGCGCCTGGATCTCAGGATCAGGCTTGCCCAAGTATCGGAAATCGGCATGACGTGCAGGCGATTTGTCAGTAGGCAACCCCGCAGGCACTTCAACCAGCAGCGCGTAGGCATGCTTTTTGTCGAAGCTCACCGCGACTATCAGCCGTTGGGTGGAGCACGATTGCTCGTTTTCGCACAAAGGGCCGACTAAATACGGGTCACCGTCTTGCGTCACCGCGTTCATTTGCTCAGCACTGCCAGAGAGGTTCATGACCCACTCAGGCAAGCGCTCCTCTTTTTTAACCACTTTTTGCCAGGCCTGACGGTAGTCCGGGTCGCTCAACAGTTGGTTGGCGCGGGACTGGCCGTCATTGGCGGCAAGGGTCATGGCACTGCTGCCCATCAACAGGGCAGCCGCCATTGCCTTAAGGGATCGACCGTACATCGTCAGCCTCGACCACGACGACCAAAGATGAAGGACACAACGAACATCACCAGGAATACGACAAAGAGGATCTTGGCGATACCGGTAGCCGTGCCCGCGATGCCACCGAAGCCCAATACTGCTGCGATGATGGCGATAATCAGGAAGGTAATTGCCCAGCTCAACATGGTGAATCTCCTTATTTCTGTTCGAAAGGGTGATGCCGTTTTGCAACTCAAGGCCCGGTCAGGGCCTTAAACGTGTGAACACTTAAAACACCCAACGTTCCGGAACGGGTTGGGCGTTGGCGGTTTGCGTGTCTTCAGAAGCTGCCAGGTCATAGCGGCCCATCGGGGTGCTTGAGCCCAATGCGGTAGAGCGAATGGCGCTGAAGTGAGTCTGTTGGGCAGCGATGGAGTGGGCTGGCACCGATTGCGCCGGGGCTGGCTGCTGCCAATGTGCCCATTGCTGGCCGCCGATGAGCGTCATGACCAGCGCCAGGCTGGTGAAAAGGCCCTGCTGCAGGTGCTGTGAAGTCATACCCAGACTGGCGAAACCTTGACGATTCATGCTCAAACTCCTGCCACTCGCTGTTGTTATGAGGGTGTCGTCGCTGCGCTTGTGGGTCAGTGACGGCTATGCGAGAGATATTGCAGGCTGCATGCCAGTTTTTTTGAAAGAAATAATCCTTTATAAATCAGTTAGTTACAGATTTTTGAAGAGAGTCGGCGCGAGCAACCTGCACGATGGCCCCTGATGGCACCGTGCGTTCTGCACGATCAGCGCCAGCGCGCTACAGTGCTGCCCGCTGAATGCGGCTCCAGCAGGCCACCGGAGAATTTATCGGACTCGACAATGCCGCTGTCGTCAGCGCTAAAATCTTTAAAATCAGAGCGTTACAGGAGGTGTCCAGCGCCCTTCCCTGTTAGCCTCTGAATCATTCCTGAAAAATCATGCAACTTGCCCGATTATTCCGACACTAACCAAGATCACTCATAAAGGAACGCCGGATATGGAATCATCCAAAGAGCAACAGGGCCGCATTCTGCTGGTCGATGATGAGTCCGCTATCTTGCGCACGTTCCGCTATTGCCTTGAAGACGAGGGTTACACCGTCGCCACGGCCAATAGCGCGGCCCAAGCCGACGCCCTGCTTCAACGTCAGGTGTTTGACCTGTGTTTTCTGGACCTGCGCCTGGGCGAGGACAACGGCCTGGATGTGCTGGCCCAGATGCGTATTCAAGCGCCGTGGATGCGGGTTGTCATCGTGACCGCGCACTCTGCTGTCGACACCGCCGTGGATGCGATTCAGGCCGGTGCGGCTGACTATCTGGTCAAGCCGTGCAGCCCCGACCAACTGCGCCTGGCCACTGCCAAGCAACTGGAAGTACGCCAACTGTCTGCCCGCCTCGAAGCGCTTGAAGGTGAAGTACGCAAGCCCAAAGACGGGCTCGACTCACACAGCCCGGCCATGATGGCGGTGCTGGAAACGGCCCGGCAGGTCGCCGGCACTGACGCCAACATCCTTATTCTCGGCGAGTCCGGCACGGGTAAAGGCGAGTTGTCGCAAGCGATTCATGGCTGGAGCAAGCGCGCCAAAAAATCCTGCGTGACGATTAACTGCCCGTCGCTGACGGCAGAATTGATGGAAAGCGAGTTGTTCGGCCACACCCGTGGCGCCTTTACCGGGGCCAGCGAGAGCACCTTGGGCCGGGTCAGCCAGGCGGACGGCGGCACGTTGTTCCTGGACGAAATCGGTGACTTCCCGCTGACCTTGCAGCCTAAGCTGCTGCGTTTTATTCAGGACAAAGTCTACGAGCGTGTCGGTGACCCGGTAACGCGCCGCGCCGATGTGCGCATCCTCGCCGCGACCAACCTCAACCTTGAAGACATGGTGCGCGACGGGCGCTTCCGTGAAGACTTGCTCTACCGCCTGAACGTCATCACCTTGCACTTGCCGCCCCTACGCGAGCGCAGTGAGGACATCTTGACGTTGGCAGACCGGTTTCTGGCCCGCTTCGTTAAAGAGTACGCTCGCCCTGCCCGCGGCTTCAGCCCTCAGGCGCGCCAGGCGCTGGCCAATTACCGCTGGCCGGGTAATATCCGCGAACTGCGCAACGTGGTGGAACGGGCCAGTATTATTTGCCCTCAAGAAGTGGTCGAGGTCAGTCACTTGGGCATGGCTGAACAAACCGCTCCCAATACTCCGCGTATTGGCGCAGCATTGAGTCTCGATCAGTTGGAAAAAGCGCACATCGGTGCGGTGCTGGCGACCAGCGACACGTTAGATCAAGCAGCAAAAACCCTGGGCATTGATGCCTCGACGCTCTATCGCAAGCGCAAGCAATACAACCTGTGAGTCAAAACTGATGAAACTTGCGATCAAGCTGCGGACCCGGTTGTTCCTGAGTATTTCGGCACTGATAACGGTGGCGCTGCTGGGTTTGTTGCTGGGCGTGGTCAGCGTGATGCAGATGGCCAAATCCCAAGAGGCGCTGATCCGCAACAACTTCATCACCCTCGATCTGGGCCTCAAGCTGCGTCAGACCCTGGGTGACCAGTTGATCCTGATGTTGCGCAACCACCCTGATCCCAAGGCGCTGGAATCTTCGGCGAACGAGTACCTGGCCCTGCTCGATGAGGGGATGGAGCATGAGCGCGAACACAAGCTGGACAATGGTTTTGCCCAGGCCCGCGAGGACTACGAGCTTTTTCTGGAGGCCTTTAAACAAGCCCATGCCAACGCGCTGGATATCGGCAGTGACCAGGAGCTTTCCGACCGCTTCAACCTGTTGCGCAACGGTCTGATCGAAGAGCACCGCAAGGCGCTCGATCACATCTATACCGCGCAAGCCGCCGCCCGTGATCGCGCTATCATCATTGCCGGCTTGCTGGGGCTGGTCGGGCTGGCAGTGCTGATAATCGGCTTTGTGACCGCGCATGGCATCGCCCGCCGCTTTGGCGCACCCATCGAAGCATTGGCCAAGGCCGCTGACAACATCGGCAAAGGCAACTATGAGGTCGTGCTGCCGCTGTCCTCTGCGGCGGAAATGAACCTGCTAACCCGCCGTTTCGGGACCATGGCCGAGGCGTTGCGCCAGCATCAGGCAACCAATGTCGATGAGTTGCTGGCGGGCCAGCAACGGCTACAGGCGGTGCTCGACAGTATTGATGACGGCCTGCTGATGATCGACCAGCAAGGCCGCTTGGAGCATTTGAATCCGGTGGCCCAGCGCCAATTGGGTTGGGACGAGGGCCGTCTGGGCCAACCTCTGGGCGAGGCATTGGGCCGCCCGGAACTCGACCAGCAACTGTTGACGGTTTTGCGCGGCGGCAGCCTTGAGCGCGCGCCTGAAGACTTGAGCGTCGACATCGAAGGCGAAACCCGCCTGCTGACGTACAGCCTGACGCCGGTCAGCCAGCCCAAAGGGCCGATCCTTGGGGCGGTGATGGTGCTGCACGATGTGACCGAGCAGCGGGCCTTTGAGCGCGTGCGCAGTGAGTTCGTGCTGCGCGCCTCACATGAGCTGCGCACCCCGGTCACGGGCATGCACATGGCGTTTGGCTTGTTTCTGGAGCGCGCCCGCTTTGACCCGCAGTCCCGTGAAACCGATTTGCTGAACACGGTGAACGAAGAGATGCAGCGGCTGATGCAGTTGATCAACGACCTGCTGAATTTCTCGCGTTATCAGAACGGCCTGCAAAAGCTCACGCTGGCCCCGTGCAACCTTGAGCAAATGCTCAATGAGGCCCGTGCACGGTTTGCCGATCGGGCGACGGCCAAGAACATCGAGCTACTGATTGATTTGCAGCCGGAGCTGCCGGTGCTGAATGCCGATCAGGCGCAGCTGGAGCGCGTGCTGGATAACCTGCTGGACAATGCCTTGCGCCATACCGCCAGTGGCGGGCAAATCCGCCTGCAAGCGCGGCGTCACGGGGAGCGGGTCATCATGAGCATTGAAGACAGTGGCGAGGGCATTGCCTACGGCCAGCAAGGCCGTATCTTCGAACCCTTCGTACAAGTGGGCCGGAAAAAGGGCGGCGCGGGCTTGGGCTTGGCGTTGTGCAAAGAGATTGTGCAACTGCACGGCGGGCGCATTGGCGTGTACTCACGGCCGGGGCAAGGCACGCAGTTCTACATGGCGCTGCCGCTGTAAGGGCTTGTAGTCGCTGCCGAGCTCCGCGAGGCTGCGAGTCTGCCAAGACTGCAAAAGGGCGAAGGTTCTGCGGCGTTTTTGAGAAACGGGTTGCTTCGCAACCCTTCGCAGCCTGCGGCAGCGACTACAGGATCTGCGCAGTCCGAATAGCTCTACCGCTGCGTATTCAGCACGTTCAATATCGCCGCGCTTTCTGCATCAGGCGTGCCGTCGAAACGCGAAGGCCTAAAGTGCATCTGGAACGCCGCCAGCACGTGGCGTGTGGCAACGTCCAGTTCGCCGGTTTGCGGCGTCTCATACCCCAACAACGCTAATTGCTGCTGAAACCAGGTGATGCTGGGCATCGCGTTGGCATAGCGGGCCTGCTCGCGGGCCACGGCCTGGGCGTTTGGCCAGATCCCGAAACCGGCCTCGGCCAGGCGCTTCCAGGGGAACATCGGGCCCGGATCGAGCTTGCGCAATGGCGCAATGTCGCTGTGGCCGATGATGTTGTGCGGGTCGATCTTGTAGCGCGTCGAGATGTCTTTGAGCAGCGCGATCACCGACTGGATCTGACCTTCGGTGTAGGGGTACCAGACGCGACCGGTCGGGGTGTCGTGGTAGCCCGGGTTGACGATTTCGATGCCAATCGAGCTTGAGTTGAGCCAGGTGCGGCCTCGCCATTGGCTTTCACCGGCGTGCCAGGAACGCTGGCTCTCATCGACCAGCTTGTAGATGGTCGGGGGCGTGTCGCCGATCAGGTAGTGGCTGCTCACCGGCCCGCTGGTCAGCAACTGCAATGAGCGCTCAAGCGAGGTGGAGGTGTAGTGAAGCACGATGAACTGCACGCGGCTGTCGTGGTTGGCCGAGGGGTGACTGGTGTCCATGCGCGGACCGCTGGCGCAACCGGCCAGCAGAACAAAAGAGATGATCAACGTTAAAAATTTCATGGCAAAAAAGGTATCTGAGCAATTAATTGGCCAGCATACATGACTGGTCCCGGAACGTATCTGAACGCTGCCTGCGCGGGCAGGGCGTCAAGCTGAAGCCTGGCTGAACTCTATCGTGTTGCGGCCCTTGTGCTTGGCCCGGTACAAGGCCTCGTCAGCGCGTTTAAGCACCTGTTCGCTGCGCTCGCCCAAGGCGAAGGGCGCGACCCCGATGGACGCGGTGAGCGTGACCGGCTCGCCCTTGAAGTGGAACGGGCAGGCCTCAATCGCAGCGCGCAGCGTTTCGAGCAATTGCAGGCCTGCGGGCAGCGGTGTGTTGGGGATGAGCAGGACGAATTCTTCGCCGCCAAAGCGCGCCACGAAATCGCCGGGGCGCAGGTGTTTGGTCAATTGTGCGGCGATGATCTTGAGCACTTTGTCACCGGCCAGATGGCCATAGCCATCGTTAATGCGCTTGAAGTGGTCAAGGTCGAGCATGGCGATCAGCAGCGGGTTGCCGTGGGTTTGCCATTGCGCAACTTCATGGGCCAGGCGTTCGCTCCAGGCCGCGCGGTTGGGCAGCCCGGTCAGCGGGTCGATCAAGGCTTTGAGGCGCTGTTCTTCAAGGTGTTCACGGTAACCTTGGGCTTGCTGCTCCATGAAGGCCACGCGTTCGGACAGGCCTTGCAGGTGGGTGCACAGCTCTTGCTCACGGGCATCCCGTTGCTGTCGGTGGTGGTCCATCGTGCCCAGCAAGCCTTCGAGACGGTTTTCGAGGATGTGCTTGAGGCTGTTCAGGTCGACGGCGTCTTGCACGCTGCTTTGCAGGCTGTCGACGTGCTCGCGTATCTGGTTGTCCAGTTGCTCTGCCTCGGAGCGCCCCAGGGCGTGCCCGGTACTTGCTGCTTGCAGGTTGCTTTGAAACGACTCCAGGCGCTCATTGAGCTGCTTGAGGTAGGTTTCAAATTCATGCTGGCCGCTGTCAGTGATGGCCAGCATCAACACCGCGAGATCATCGAGGATCGGCAGTAATTCGTACCAGTTAAGCCCTTTTTCGAGGCGTTTGCGCATGGCCTCGGCCTGGGGCCGATGGTGCTCGGGTAGCGACAGGTCGTTCAACAAGCCGAGCAGGGTGGATTCAATATGCTCCGCTACTGAGCTGTAAGTGGGCTCGGGGCTTTCGGGCAGGGCAAAGGTTGAGTCGGCTGCGGGTTCGGCAGGTGGTGCAGGCTGTAACGCTGGCGCCTGCGGCTCAAGGGTTTCGGCAGGTTCAGGCGCCTCAACGTCTTCTTCGAGGCGCGCGTTTTCGGCGTCGACGAGCGCTACAACCGACTCAAGGGCGCCGATGACGACCGCTTCGTCGACGACCTCAGGCTCCGCGACTGTAGCCTCCGGGACTGGAGGCTCAGTGGGCGGCGGCGCCTCAACGTTGGCTTCAGGCGGGGCTTGCGCGGGTAAGGCTTCAGGCACCTCGGCTGGCGCAGGGGCGATAGGCCTGGGGGTTGGCGTGCTCGACACTTTAGGTGGCGTTGGCGTTGGCGTTGGCGTTGGCGCGGGTGCCGGGCTTTCGGGCAGATCGGCCTTGTCAGCTTCTTGAGTGCCAAACAGGCGCTGCAACAGGCCTGGCTTGGCCGGTTCAGCGGTGTGCTGCTGTGGCGCCAGCGCGCGGCCCTGCAAGGTGCTCAGTTCACTCAGCAGTAACGGGATTTCACGCGCCTGGGTGACCCGGTTATCGAGTTGCTTGGCGAACGCTTTTAGCGGTTTGCTGACGTCGCGGGGCAAGGGCAGGGCTTGCAACTGCGTGACCAGCGCGTTGAGCGCGACGCTCATTTGGTCGATGCGGGTTTCGCGGCGTTGCTCGGAGTCGAGCACGGCTTTTTCAAGGCGCGGGAGCAGGGCGGCCAAGGGGGCGTCCATGTCATCGGTGCGCACGGCTTCGCGCATTTCTTTCATGCACTGGTCAACGGTGCGGTCGGTGCCTTCGGCCGCCAGCGTGCTGCGCACCAGGCCGCGACGCAACAGGTCAAGGCGCGCGTTCCAGCGCCGTTCGAGCTTGTCTTGTTGCTCGACGCTCTTCAGGTATTTTTCTTTCCAGCGTGAGGCGTCATCGGCGCTCATGCCAGTGGCTCATGAGGCGGGCTCAGCACGGGCAACAAGTCGCCGCCCACAGAGCCGGGCAGACGGATATCAACTGCCACCGGCAAGTGGTCGGAAATAGGCTGGTCGAGCACCTGCACGCGTTCAAGGGTGAGGCTTGGGCTGAGCAAAATATGATCGAGGCAACGTTGCGGCCGCCAACTGGGGAAGGTGGCCTGCATTTGCGGCGCCAGCAAGCCGAGATCGCGCAGCGGCGAGGTGTCGAGCAAGTCACTGGCGTGCGTGTTCATGTCGCCCATCAGCACTTGGTGCTGGTAGCCGCTAATCAGTTCGCGAACGTACGCCAGCTGCCGGGTGCGGGTTTTAGTGCCCAGCGCCAGGTGCATCACGACGACGATCAGCGCATCGGGGCCGTCCCCAAAGCGCACTAAAATGGCGCCACGCCCTGCGGGGCCTGGCAAAGGGTGATCTTCAATGGCAGAAGGGCGCAAACGGCTGAGCACGCCATTGCTGTGCTGCGCCAGGCGACCCAGGTTGCGATTGAGTTGTTGATACCAGTAGGGGAATTCGCCCTGTTGGGCCAGGTATTTGACCTGATTGATGTAGCCGGAGCGATGGCTGCCGCCATCGGCTTCCTGCAGCGCGACCAGATCGAAGTCGCTCAACAGGTCGCCTATTTTCTCCAGGTTACCTGCCCGCCCTTTGTGTGGCAGCAGGTGCTGCCAGCTGCGGGTCAGGTAATGGCGGTAACTGTGGGTGCTGTTACCGACCTGGATATTGAAGCTGAGCAAACGCAAGCGTCGATCATCCGCCAGGCCACTGCCCGGCACATGATCTTCGTTGACCTGCGGTTCGTGCAGGCCAACGATTCGTTCGCTCTTCCAGCGCCGCACGGGAGAGGGCGCCGCTTAGTTTTTGGCCGCTTGTGGCGCCGCTTTCTCAACTGCACGCTCTTTGGCGATCAGTTGGTCTGCCACGTTCAGCGCTTGTTCCGGGCCGCCTGCGGTGCCGAGGTCGAAGCGGTACTTACCGTTGACGATCAGGGTCGGGACGCCAGAAACCTCGTACTTCTTGGCCAGTTCTTTAGCTTGGGCGATTTTGCCTTTGATGGCGAAAGAGTCGAAGGTTTGCAGGAATTTGTCTTTATCGACGCCCTGAGTGGCCACGAAATCAGCCATGTCGTTTTTGTCGGTCAGACGTTTGCCTTCCTTCTGGATGGCATTGAAGATCGCTGCGTGTACTTTGTTCTCTACGCCCATGGCGTCCAGGGTCAGGAACAGCTGGCCGTGTGCGTCCCATGGGCCGCCAAACATGGCCGGGATACGCACGAAATGCACGTCAGCCGGCAGCTTTGCCGCCCACGGATTGATGGTGGGCTCAAACGCATAGCAGTGCGGGCAGCCGTACCAGAACAGTTCAACCACTTCGATTTTGCCAGGCTCTGCAACCGGAACGGGATTCGCCAACTCAACGTAGGTCTTGCCGGCTTCAAGCGGGACATCGGCAGCTTGAGCAGTCATGCCAAACAGGGAGGCGCTGACGAGAACGGCGCTGAGAATCAGATTACGCATGCTTTACTCCTGGACAAATAAGGTCGCCTGACGTGGCCTGTTTTGAGACAGGTCTGTTCTGGCTTGAGTTCGGTAGTGTAGCGGCAGATAGCAGGAAAAAGGGCAGCCTGGGCTGCCCTGACACGCTTACATTCAAAGATTAAACGACCGTTAACGTCAATAAATGCATTGCGGGTTGGCTGCATCCTGCCTACACCAATCAGTGCAGACCCTGAATGTAGCTGGCCAACGCCTTGATGTCCTTGTTGCTCAGCTTGGCTGCAATGGCGCGCATGATCATCGAATCACCGTCGTTGGTACGGTCGCCTTCGCGGAAGTCAGTGAGCTGTTTCTCGATGTAACTGGCGTGTTGGCCGCCCACATGGGGGAAGCCGGCAGGTGCGTTGCCCTGGCCGTCCGGTGCATGGCAGCCGGTGCAGGCGGGCAGGCCTTTTTGCAGGTCGCCGCCACGGAACAGTTCTTCTCCGCGAGCAACCAGGGCCGGGTCAGCGGCGCCGACAGAGCTTTTTTGGCTGGCGTAGTAGGCGGCGATGTCCGCGAGGTCCTGATCGTTCAGGTTGTTCAACTGGCCGGTCATTTCAAGGACCTGGCGTTTGCCGTCCTTGATTTCATGCAGTTGCTTGAGCAGGTAGCGATCACCTTGCCCGGCCAGTTTGGGGAAGTTGGGGGCCATGCTATTGCCGTCGGGGCCGTGACACGCGCCACAGACAGCAGTTTTTGCCTGACCGGCGGCGGCATCACCCACAACGGTGGTACCTGCGGCCTGGGCGATACCACTAACGCCCATGGTCAACAGCAGACTCACGAAAAATTTGTTCATCAGCTAATCCAACTACGGCTAAGGGTTAAGAGTTATGGCCGGGCTTACTCATTCATCCACTGGATGATTGGCTGGTAATCCTCGACACTGCAGTCCGTGCACACACCACGCGGCGGCATCGCCTTTTCACCCTGGGGCACGTGTTGCACCAACGTCTGCTTAACTTACCCTCGGCCTTTACACCCGGTTTCGGTGTTATGAATCGCTGACCTTCATGGCAGGCAATACAAACGCGGTTGTACACGGCTTCCGGATCCTGTGTAGCCTGAACGCTGTCAGGCGGCATCAAGACACCGGCAGCAGCCAATTCGTTTAAACGATTTTTTCAGGGTTGGGAGCGTGATGCGTTCTAATGCGCACCCTGGCTCTTGTTCTTCGTCCTACGCCGGGACAAAGCACACACAAAATCTGCGGCATTATATACTGGCGCCACTGAAACGGAAACGACACGCACGCCGCGTCCATTCCTGACGCCGCTCACATCGGAAATCCCATGCAACTCAAGAACCCCATTCTCGGTCTGTGCCAACAGGCTACCTTCATGCTCAGCGCTGCCAAGGTTGATCAATGCCCCGATGACGAAGGCTTTGAAGTCGCCTTTGCCGGGCGTTCCAACGCCGGCAAGTCCAGTGCGCTCAACACGTTGACCCACGCCAGCCTGGCGCGAACCTCGAAAACCCCGGGCCGTACGCAGCTGCTGAACTTCTTCAAGCTGGACGAAGACCGTCGCCTGGTCGACTTGCCGGGTTACGGCTACGCGAAAGTGCCCATCCCGTTGAAAATGCACTGGCAGCGTCACCTTGAGGCGTATTTCGGCAGCCGCGAAAGCCTCAAAGGCGTGGTTTTGATGATGGATGTTCGTCATCCAATGACCGATTTCGACCTGTTGATGCTCGACTGGACCGTTTCCAGCGGCATGCCGATGCATATTTTGCTGACCAAAGCCGACAAACTGACGTACGGCGCTGCTAAAAACACGCTGCTTAAAATTCAGTCAGAGATCCGCAAGAAGTGGGGCGACAGCGTGACCATCCAGCTGTTCTCCTCGCCAAAGCGCATGGGTCTGGAAGAGGCGTACACCGTGCTGGCTAATTGGCTGGAACTGCCGAACAAAGGCGAAGAAGAAAGCGCCGAGTAAAAATGGCAGGCAAAAAAAACCCCGGACTTCGTATGGGGGAGGGAAGTTCGGGGTTCAAGTACTGGACCGCTAGGGGCGGGGTCCAGAATCTGCCAACACTTAACACAACATTAGGAGCATTGAAGGGCTTCACCAGCCATTCAAATAATCTGAGTTGTGTTAAGCGGGTTTAGTTCCTGAGCCCCTGAAAATTTTGGCAAACAGTAGTCGCTGACGAGGAACGAAGGCCGCGATGCGGGCCGCAGGACCGCCACTTGGGTAGCCCTGGGGAGACTCGCAGCCTCATGCTTCGGCAGCGACTACAGGTTTAGGTCAGTGCGCCTCGTCCCAGTTGTCGCCAACGCCCACTTCCACCACCAACGGGACCGCGAGCGTGGCCGCTTCGCTCATGTGCAGTCGGATCTCGTCGCGCACCTGGTCCACCAGGTCTTCACGCACTTCCAGCACCAGTTCGTCGTGTACCTGCAAGATCACGCGGGCGTCGAGGCCGGAGGCCGTCAGCCAGTTATCCACGGCCACCATGGCTTTCTTGATGATGTCCGCCGCAGTGCCCTGCATCGGGGCGTTGATCGCGGTGCGTTCAGCGCCTTTGCGCAACGCCGGGTTTTTCGCGTTGATCTCGGGCAGGTACAGGCGACGACCAAAAATCGTCTCGACATAACCTTGCTCGGCCGCCTGGGTGCGCGTGCGCTCCATGTACTCCAGCACGCCCGGATAGCGCGCAAAGTAGCGGTCGATATAGGCCTGCGACTGTTTGCGGTCGACACCGATCTGCTTGGCCAGACCAAAGGCGCTCATGCCGTAGATCAAACCGAAGTTGATCGCCTTGGCGCTGCGGCGCTGGTCGGTGGTGACATCGCTCAGGTCGACGCCAAACACCTCGGCCGCCGTGGCGCTGTGCACGTCCAGGTTGTTGCGGAAGGCGTGCAGCAGCCCTTCGTCCTTGGCCAGGTGGGCCATGATCCGCAGTTCGATCTGCGAATAGTCCGCCGCCAGCAGTTTGTAGCCTTTGGGCGCGACGAACGCCTGACGGATCCGGCGGCCTTCGGCGGTACGAATCGGGATGTTCTGCAGGTTCGGGTCGCTGGACGACAATCGCCCGGTGGCCGTGACCGCCTGGTGATACGAGGTGTGAATGCGCCCGGTGCGCGGGTTGATCTGCTCGGGCAGGCGGTCGGTGTACGTGCTTTTCAGCTTGCTCATCGAGCGGTACTGCATCAGCACCTTGGGCAGCGGGAAGTCTTGCTCGGCAAGCTCGGCCAGTACCGCTTCGGCCGTCGAAGGCTGACCTTTGGCGGTTTTGCTGATGATTGGCAGGCCAAGTTTTTCGTACAGGATCACGCCCAATTGCTTGGGCGAACCGAGGTTGAATTCTTCACCGGCAATCTCGAACGCCTCACGTTCAAGCGCCACCATTTTGTCGCCCAGCTCAACGCTCTGCACGCCCAGCAGCTTGGCGTCCACCAGCGCGCCTTGGCGCTCAATACGGGCCAGAACCGGCACCAGCGGCATTTCAATGTCGGTCAGCACGCTGTTCAGGCTCGGGATCGCTTGCAGTTTTTCGTGCAGCACGTGGTGCAGGCGCAGGGTCACGTCAGCATCTTCTGCGGCATACGGCCCGGCCAGTTCCAGAGAGATCTGGTCAAATGTCAGCTGTTTGACGCCTTTGCCGGCAATGTCCTGAAAACTGGTTGTGGTGTGGCCCAGGTATTTCAGCGCCAGGCTGTCCATGTCATGGCGAGTGGCCGTGGAGTCGAGCACGTAGGACTCCAGCATGGTGTCGAAGGCAACACCTTGCACGGCGATGCCGTTGGCTTGATCACCGCCAATGGCGCAGTTGGCCAAGATGTTGATATCGAACTTGGCGTGTTGGCCGACCTTGGCCTTGTTCGGGTCTTCGAGCAGCGGCTTGAGTGCGCGCAGCACTGTGTCACGGTCTAGTTGATCCGGCACGCCCATGTAGGAGTGGGTCAACGGGATGTAGGCCGCTTCGCCCGGCTTGACCGCAAATGACACGCCCACCAGTTGCGCTTGCTGCGCGTCCAGCCCGGTGGTTTCGGTGTCAAAGGCAATCAGCTTGGCGTCGTTGAGCTTTTTCAACCACACGTCGAAACGGGCCTGATCGAGGATGGTTTCGTATTGCAGCTCTTCGGTCGGCGCCGCAGGGGCTTCGTGGGTGATCACCTGGCCTGCGCGCTTGGCATCGCGCTCGACTTCGGCGATCCAGCTTTTGAATTCCAGCTCGGTGTACAGCTCTATCAGCTTGTCGCAATCGGGCGCTTTGAGGTGCAGGTCGTCGAGGCCGATGTCCAGCGGCACGTCGATCTTGATCGTGGCCAGCTGGTACGACAAAAACGCCATTTCGCGGTGTTCTTCGAGTTTTGCGGGCAGGTTTTTTGCGCCGCGAATCGGCAGGGTCGGCACGATGTCGAGGTGCTCGTACAGCTCGACCAAACCGCCGTTGACGCCCACCAGCAAACCCGAGGCGGTTTTCGGACCGATGCCCGGAACGCCAGGGATGTTGTCGGACGAGTCGCCCATCAGCGCCAGGTAGTCGATGATCTGCTCGGGCGAGACGCCGAACTTCTCTTTGACGCCCTCAACGTCCAGCGTGCTGCCGGTCATGGTGTTGACCAAAGTGATGTGGCCATCCACCAGCTGCGCCATGTCTTTATCGCCGGTGGAAATGACCACTGGTCGGTCTGCGGCGGCGCTGCTGCGGGCCAGGGTGCCGATCACGTCGTCCGCTTCAACGCCTTCGACGCACAGCAACGGGAAGCCCAGAGCGATCACGCTGGCGTGCAAAGGCTCGATCTGGACCCGCATGTCATCGGGCATGCTCGGGCGATTGGCCTTGTATTCGGCGTACATGTCATCGCGAAATGTCCCGCCCTTGGCATCGAAAACCACGGCAAACGGGCTGTCCGGGTACTGCTTGCGCAGACTCTTCAACATGTTTAGCACGCCCTTTACGGCGCCGGTCGGCAAGCCTTTGGACGTAGTCAGCGGCGGAAGCGCGTGGAAGGCGCGGTACAAATATGAAGAACCGTCCACCAGGACGAGGGGTGCTTGGCTCATGAGCAGGATCAACCTTTTCGGCGAGTCCGGCGCTAGAATGTCCGGACCAATGACGACAAAGGGACAAGGTTATCATGCGCACACTTAATCGCCTGTTGTTGACCGGCTTGTTTGCATTCTCACCGCTGGTAACCTTTGCGGCTGATAGTGCACCCACCGGTGACCCAGAAGTAACCATTCGCACGGAAGGCGATAAAACCATTCAGGAATACCGTCAAAACGGGTTCCTTTATGCCATCAAGGTGACCCCAAAAGGAGCGCCGCCGTACTTTTTGGTACGCGCTGATGGTACTGATGCCAACTTCATCCGTTCCGACCAGCCGGATATGCTGATTCCTTCGTGGAAAATCTTCGAATGGAAATAGCGTCTTAACTTTAATTGGCGCCGCCCACGCGGCGCCCGCACTGGCAATTTAAACCATGTCTGTATTCACCCCACTGACTCGCCCGGAGCTGGAGACTTTTCTTGCGCCTTATGATCTCGGCCGTTTGCTCGATTTCCAGGGGATTGCCGCGGGTAGCGAAAACACCAACTATTTCATCAGCCTGGAGCAGGGCGAATTTGTCCTGACCCTGGTTGAGCGCGGCCCGATCAAAGAAATGCCGTTCTTTATCGAGCTGCTGGACGTGCTCCACGACGCTGATCTGCCGGTGCCTTTTGCCCTGCGCACTAAAGACGGCGAGGCCTTGCGCGAGCTCAAAGGCAAGCCGGCGCTGCTGCAACCGCGCCTGGCCGGCAAGCACATCCGCGAGGCTAACGCGCAACATTGCGCCCAAGTGGGCGAGCTGTTGGGCCATTTGCATGTGGCCACGCGTGACAACGTGCTGGAACGCAAAACCGACCGTGGCCTGGACTGGATGCTGGCGGAAGGGCCCGCATTGATGGCTGATTTGTCGCCTGAAGCGGCCGATTTGCTGCAAAAAGCGCTGGCTGAGATTACCGAACGCAAGGCGCAGATTTTGGCTTTGCCAAGGGCCAACCTGCATGGCGACCTGTTTCGCGATAACGCGATGTTCGAAGGGACGCACCTGACCGGCCTGATCGACTTTTACAACGCCTGCTCGGGGCCGATGCTCTACGACGTGGCGATTGCCTTGAACGACTGGTGTGCTGACGAAGACGGCCAACTCGACGCCCCGCGTGCCCGTGCATTGCTCGGTGCGTATGCCGCGCTGCGTCCATTTACGGCCAGCGAAGCCGAGTTGTGGCCGACGATGTTGCGTGTGGCCTGTGTGCGTTTTTGGCTGTCACGTTTGATTGCGGCCCACTCGTTTGCGGGGCAAGACGTGTTGATCCACGACCCGCGTGAGTTCGAACGCCGTTTGGCCTTGCGCCAAACCGTGACCGTCCCGCTGCCGTTCGCGTTGTAACCCGCTAACCCCCTGTAGGAGCGAGCTTGCCTCGCGATCTTTTGATCTTTAAAAGATCGCGAGGCAATCGAGCGTCGACCGGCTGCTCCTACAGGTCGGGGTGGGGTTACAGGCTGTTCAGGCAGCCTGCCAGGTCGTTGCCGAGTTTTTCCAGCAGTTGCTCATAACCCTGCGCGGTGGCCGGGGTGAAGCCGCCCAGCGGGTCCAGCTCAGCCAGTTTGACCGGCAAGCCCGCGGTCAAGGTGTCGGCCAGGCGCGGGCGCAGCGGCGGGTCACTGAAGACGCAGGTCTTGCCCACTTCTTGCAAACGCTGGCGCATGGCTGCCACGTGCTGGGCACCCGGCTGCACTTCAGACGCCACGCTGAACACGCCGGTGTGCTTCAGGCCGTAAGCGCTTTCGAAGTAGTCGTAACCTTCATGGAAAACAAAGAACGGTTTGTCCGCAATCGCGGCCATGCTCGTCTTCAGGCGTGCATCCAGCGTATCCAGACGTTCATTGAAGGCCTTGAGGTTGCTTTGGTATTGCGGTGCATGGGCCGGGTCTTTTTCGCTCAGGTCGGCGGCCATTTTGGCTGCAATCACCCGGGCGTTGTCCGGCGCCAGCCACAAGTGCGCGTCGAGGGTGCCAGGGCGGTGGTCGTGATCATGCTCCGCCGCATCACCTTCGTCATGGGAATGGCTGTCCTGGGAGAAATGGCGCAGCTTCAAACCGGGCAAACTTTGCACGGCCACTGAGGGCAGGGTGCGGGTTTTGATCACGCGGGGCATAAAGCCTTCCATGTCCGGGCCGATCCAGTACAGCAAGTCAGCCGACTGAACACGCCGTACGTCGGAGGGGCGCAACGCATAGTTATGCGGCGACGCATTGGGCGGCAACAGTACCTCGGGCTTGCCCACGCCGTCCTGCACAGCCGCGGCAATCAGCTGCAACGGTTTGATGCTGGTCAGTACATTGACCTCGGCCTGAGCCGGGTTAATCACCAACAAACTGGCAGACAAAGCAATAAAAATCGCAAAAATACGGGACACGATGGGCACTCATGGCGGCTGAAACGGGTAACATAATAACGTCTCTCTCGGAAATCGTCGCCGCCCATGTCTATTGCACCGCTTGCCAGCCGTCCCCACGACCACTCTCATTGCGTCCACAGCGCGCTCTCTGAAGCGGACGTTCTGTGCGCGCAAAAGGGCCTGCGCCTGACGGCGTTGCGTCGGCGAGTGCTGGAACTGGTGTGGCAGAGCCACAAGCCGCTGGGCGCGTACGACATCCTGGCCGTGCTCAGCGAGCAAGATGGCCGCCGCGCTGCGCCGCCCACCGTGTACCGCGCGCTGGACTTCCTCCTGGAAAATGGCCTGGTGCACCGTATTTCGTCGCTCAACGCCTTTATCGGCTGCAGCCACCCCGAGCACGCGCATCAAGGCCAGTTCCTGATCTGCCGCACGTGCCACGCGGCTATCGAGCTTGAACAAAAAACCATCAGTGACGCGATTATCAGCAGCGCACGCGATGTCGGCTTTACTGTCGAAGGGCAAACCGTCGAAGTGCTCGGTTTGTGTTCGGGTTGCCGGGAGGCTTGATGAGCGCTGCGCTGATACGTCTTGAAGGGGTCTGCGTGACCTTTGCCGGGCAAAACGTGCTCGACATGATCGAGTTGAGCGTTGAGCCGGGCCAGATCGTGACCCTGATCGGCCCCAACGGCGCCGGTAAAACCACGCTGGTCAAAGCGGTGCTGGGCCTGCTCAAGCCCACCAGCGGCAGTGTCTGGCGCAAACCCAAGCTGCGCATCGGCTACATGCCGCAAAAACTGCACGTTGACCCTACGTTGCCGCTCTCGGTGCTGCGCTTTTTGCGCCTGGTGCCGGGTGTGGACCGCGCCCAGGCCCTTGCCGCCTTGAAAGAGGTCGGCGCCGAAAAGGTCATCGACAGCCCGGTGCAAAGCGTCTCGGGGGGCGAAATGCAGCGTGTGCTGCTGGCCCGTGCGCTGCTGCGCAAACCCGAGTTGCTGGTGCTCGACGAGCCGGTGCAGGGCGTTGACGTGGCCGGGCAGGCCGAGCTGTATAGCTTGATCACCCGCCTGCGCGACCGTCATGGTTGCGGCGTGCTGATGGTGTCCCACGATTTGCATCTGGTCATGAGCACCACCGATCAGGTGGTGTGCCTCAACCGCCACGTGTGCTGCTCGGGCCACCCGGAGCAGGTGAGTGGCGACCCGGCCTTCGTCGAGCTGTTTGGCAAAAACGCACAAAGCCTGGCGATTTATCACCACCATCACGACCACGCCCATGACTTGCATGGCTCGGTGGTCTCTGAAGGCGCCGCCCCGGCGCACGCCCACGTTCATGGAGAAGGCTGCAAGCATGGCTGATTTTCTGCTTTACGCCCTGCTGGCAGGTTTGTCTTTGGCGGTGGTGGCGGGCCCTTTGGGCTCGTTTGTGGTGTGGCGCCGCATGGCCTATTTCGGCGATACCTTGTCCCACGCCGCCTTGCTGGGCGTGGCGCTGGGCTTTTTGCTGGATGTGAGCCCGACGATTGCCGTGACCGTTGGCTGCCTGTTGCTGGCGGTATTGCTGGTGACGTTGCAGCAGCGTCAGCCACTGGCTTCCGACACACTGCTCGGAATTCTCGCTCCCAGCACCTTGTCCCTTGGGCTGGTGGTACTAAGCTTCATGCATGAAGTGCGGATCGACCTGATGGCTTACCTGTTTGGTGACCTGCTGGCGATCAGCCCGACTGACTTGATGTGGATCATGGGCGGCAGCGCGGTGGTGCTGGCGTTGCTGGTGGCACTGTGGCGGCCTTTACTGGCCATTACCGTGCACGAAGAGCTGGCAACGGTTGAGGGTTTACCCGTCGCAACGCTGCGCATGGCCCTGATGTTGTTGATTGCGGTGGTGATCGCGGTAGCGATGAAGATTGTCGGTGTGCTACTGATTACCTCGTTGCTGATTATCCCTGCTGCTGCCGCCCAACGGCATGCCCGCTCTCCGGAGCAAATGGCGTTTGGCGCGACGTTGCTGGGAATGCTGGCAGTGTGTGGTGGCCTGGCCCTGTCGTGGTTCAAAGACACGCCTGCCGGGCCTTCCATTGTGGTGTGTGCTGCCGCGCTGTTTCTGCTGAGTTTTGTTCTGCCCCGTCGAGGGGTGTAGACTTGCTCGTTTTTTGCGCACTTAGAGAGCCGCAGGAATGAAGCTGTTTAACTCACGTTATGTGCTCCTGGCCGCATTTTCCTTGCTGCTGGGCGCCTGCCAAAGCACGCCAACGGCCGTCAATCAGGTCGAGCAAGCGCGTGCCGGAGCCATCGCACAGCTGGAGCAAAACCTGGCCAGCAGCGAACTCGCGACCGCCGAAGATCAGTTGGCCGCCTTGCAGGCCCAAACCCCGGATGACCCGCAGTTGGTGCAGTACCAGCGCCAATTGGCTGAGGCTTACCTGCAACGCAGCCAGATCGTGCTGCAAAAGGGCGATGTCAACGCCGCTGCGACGGCTTTGAGCCGTGCGCGGGCCTTAATGCCTAAAGCCCCGGCCCTGACCGGTGGCGTCAACAGCGCCATCACCCAGGCGCGCAAGGCCGAGCTGGATAAAGCCGAAGCCGCGCTCAAGGCGGCAGAAGCGCGGCCAGCGGTCAAGGTCATTGACCCGGCGGCGCCGTTCACCACCGTTACCTTGAACATCACCGATATTGGCAAACTTCGCCATCAACTGGATTTGATCGCACAAGACATTGTCAATTATCAGTGTGCTGTCAGCCTGCAGGTTCCACGCACCGCTGATTACCCGTGGCTGGCCACGTTGATCAGCAAACGCGTGAAAAAGCTCGACCCCGGCTTTGACCTGAGCCTTGAGCGTCAGATCATCCGCCATGTGCCTGCGCAAGTGGTGCTGACACCCACCAAGCCCGAATAAAGAGCGTGGCTGTTGCCCAAGCGCTAATAGCGTTTGGGCAACAGCCAGGCGTCTATCCCTTAAGCCGGAATAGCCTTGACCTTCGGTTCCCGTGCCCAGACGCGATGCTGCGCAATGGCTGCAAAAAACGCCTTCAGGTCCTGAGCGTCCTTGATCGCCAACAACCCGTCATCCACCTGTAAATGCAGCACATCCAGCAGTTGTCTGGCGTCGCCGTGCACAGCGATGGGCTTGAGGTGCTTGTAGGCTTCCAGCAGGTAATGCAACGCCACCCCGTCGCCACTCAGTGCCTTGATCGACTCTGCGCCTCCCGGCACAAACACGGCGTCAAAGGCCACTGACGGCAAACCTTCCATCGAACCGTCCACGTTCAGCAGCTTGCCCTCTGCTGTTTTGACCGGGGCAGACGTCGGCCCCAGCAATTTAGCGTGGGCGCCTTGCGCGGTCAGTGCCTTTTTCAGCGCTTCAATGGCTTTGCCCTCGACACCGTTGGCGGCCAGCACGGCCACTTTGCGGGTTTTGATATTGCCCGGCAGCAAGTTGGCCTGACTCAGCGCGGGCGAAGCGCTGACGCTGGTTTTGCGCGCAGGCACAGTGCCCGCCTTCGGTGCGGGCAGCCCCAGGTTTTCTGCGACGCGCCGCGCCAACTCAAGGTCGATGTTGGCCAGGATCTCATCCACCTGGCGTGCGCGGATGTGCTCGCGCTCAACCTTGCCCAATTCAAAGCTGTAGGCCGCGATGATGTGCTCTTGTTCATGTTTGCTCATGCTGTTGAAAAACAGCCGGGCCTGGGAAAAGTGATCGCTGAACGAGTCGCTGCGCTGACGTATTTTGTTGGCGTCAATGCGCTCCGGGTACGACTCAAAGCCCCCGTCTTGCGCAGCGGGCGGGGTTTCTTTCGGCCAGCCGCCATCAATGGAGTTAGGCTCGTAAGACGCACGGCCCTTGTTGATCGTGCTGCGGTGCTGAGCGTCGCGCTGATTGTTGGAAAAAGGGCAGACAGGGCGGTTGATCGGAATCTCGTGGAAATTCGGCCCGCCCAAGCGGCTGATTTGCGTGTCGGTGTACGAAAACAGACGGCCTTGCAGCAGCGGGTCGTTAGAGAAGTCGATGCCCGGCACGATATGCCCAGGGCAGAACGCCACCTGTTCGGTTTCCGCAAAAAAGTTATCAGGGTTGCGGTTAAGGACCATCTTGCCCAGCGGTGTAATCGGCACCTGTTCTTCGGGGATCAGCTTGGTCGGATCAAGAATGTCGAAGTCGAACGTGTGCTCGTCTTCCTCGGCAATGATCTGTACGCCGAATTCCCATTCCGGATAATCGCCGGTTTCAATCGACTCCCACAGATCACGCCGATGGTAATCGGTGTCTTTACCGGCGAGCTTTTGCGCTTCGTCCCACACCAGAGAGCAAGTCCCTACGCTAGGGCGCCAGTGGAATTTAACGAAATGTGATTTCCCCTCGGCGTTGATGAAGCGGAAGGTGTGCACGCCAAAGCCCTGCATGCTGCGCAGGCTTTTCGGGATCGCCCGGTCGGACATCGCCCAGATGACCATGTGCGCAGACTCCGGCACCAGCGAGACAAAATCCCAGAAGGTGTCATGCGCCGAACCGCCGGTGGGCATTTCATTGTGGGGTTCGGGTTTGACCGCGTGCACGAAGTCAGGAAACTTGATCGCGTCCTGAATAAAGAACACTGGCATGTTGTTGCCGACCAGGTCGAAGTTACCTTCATCGGTAAAAAACTTGACTGCAAAACCTCGCACGTCACGCACGGTATCGCCCGAGCCACGGGGGCCCTGAACGGTCGAAAAGCGCACGAATACCGGCGTTTTTTTATCCGGGTCTTGCAGAAAACCGGCTTTGGTCAGGGCGCTGTGGGCTTTATAGGTCTGGAAATAGCCGTGGGCGCCGGTGCCACGCGCGTGCACGATGCGCTCCGGGATTCGCTCGTGGTCAAAGTGCGTGATTTTTTCACGCATGATGAAATCTTCCAGCAGTGACGGGCCGCGCGCGCCTGCTTTGAGGGTGTTTTGGTTGTCCGCAATCTTCACGCCTTGATTGGTTCTGAGCGCCTGTTGGGTCGCATCGTCGCGGAAGGCTTCGAGGTTTTCCAATTTGACGTTCGTGTTGCCACGATCCAAGGTGTCGGTGCCGGCCATCTGGCTCTTGGGTGAAGACGGTTTTTTGCTACTCATCAGACTAAGCTCCTTGTTGATGAAAGCCCCACGGGCTGGGCTTCTTGGACATATATCCCGTTGCGGGATGTGAGGTGCTGTTAGTACTGACTGGCGCCTGTTGTGGTCGTTCCTTATTTCTGACCATCAGTCGTCTTATCGCCAAATCAAAGGTCTTCGCTCAAATAAATGCTAAGAACCTCTATAAGGACAGGCTAAAATGCGCGCCCGGCTAACCGCTGATCTTCTATTTACGCGCCCCACAAGGTTCGCTACGTGATTGAGTTTCATAACGTTCATAAAACTTACCGGGTCGCCGGTAAGGACATTCCCGCCCTGCACTCCACGAGTTTGCGTGTTGAGAGCGGTCAGGTATTTGGCCTGATTGGCCATTCCGGCGCGGGTAAAAGTACATTGCTGCGCCTGATCAACCGCCTCGAAACACCGAGCGGCGGGCAGATCATCGTCGACAACGAAGACGTGACCGCCATGGATGCCAATGGCCTGCGGCGTTTCCGTCAACAAGTCGGGATGATCTTCCAGCACTTCAACCTGCTGGCGTCCAAGACCGTGGCTGACAACGTGGCGATGCCGCTGACGCTGGCGGGCGAATTGTCCCGCAGTGAAATCGACCAACGTGTGGCCGAGTTGCTGGCGCGCGTGGGCCTGTCAGACCACGCCAAGAAATACCCGGCGCAGCTGTCAGGCGGTCAAAAACAACGCGTGGGCATCGCCCGTGCCTTGTCCACCAAGCCAAAAGTCTTGCTGTGTGACGAAGCCACCAGCGCACTCGACCCGCAAACCACGGCGTCGGTCCTGCAATTGCTGGCTGAAATTAACCGCGAGCTGAAGCTGACCATCGTGCTGATCACCCACGAGATGGATGTGATCCGCCGTGTGTGTGACGAAGTAGCCGTGATGGACGCTGGCGTGATCGTCGAACAAGGCCCGGTGGCCGAGGTGTTCTTGCACCCCAAGCACCCCACCACCAAGCGTTTTGTACAGGAAGACGAGCAGATCGACGAAGGTGAGCAGCGCGATGATTTCGCCCATGTGCCGGGGCGCATTGTGCGCCTGACGTTCCAGGGCCAGGCCACCTACGCGCCGCTGCTGGGCACCATCGCCCGCGAAACGGGTGTGGACTACAGCATCCTGGCAGGTCGGATCGACCGCATCAAAGACACCCCCTACGGGCAACTGACCCTCGCCATCACCGGTGGCGACATGGACGCCGCTTTCGCCCGCTTTACCGCGGCTGACGTCCATATGGAGGTACTGCGTTAATGGACTCTCTACTGAGCTTTTTCACCAATATCGATTGGTTCGAAATCTGGCTGGCCACCGGCGATACCCTGATGATGCTCGGCGGCTCGCTGCTGTTCACCATCCTGCTGGGCCTGCCGCTGGGCGTGCTGCTGTTTCTGTGCAGCCCGCGCCAACTGTTTGAACAAAAAACCGTGTACGCCCTGCTGTCGCTGCTGGTGAACATTCTGCGTTCGTTGCCGTTCATCATCCTGTTGATCGTGATGATCCCGTTCACCGTGTTAATTACCGGCACCTCGCTGGGCGTCGCGGGTGCGATTCCGCCTTTGGTGGTCGGTGCAACCCCGTTCTTCGCCCGTCTGGTAGAAACGGCCTTGCGTGAAGTTGACCGTGGCATCATCGAAGCCACCCAGTCGATGGGCGCCAGCACCCGTCAGATCATTACCAGCGCCTTGCTGCCAGAAGCCCGCCCGGGCATTTTTGCAGCGATTACCGTGACCGCGATTACGCTGGTGTCCTACACCGCCATGGCGGGTGTGGTGGGTGCGGGCGGCCTCGGGGACCTGGCGATTCGTTTCGGCTACCAACGTTTCCAAACTGACGTGATGATTGTCACGGTGGTGCTGTTGTTGATTCTGGTGCAGATTCTGCAAACCGTCGGCGATCGGCTGGTGGTGCACTTCTCGCGCAAGTAAGGCCTCGCTTTAAACACATAATAGCCAGCGCTGTGCTGGCAGATACCTGAAGTCAGGTGTTCACAAGGAGCTGTTGAATGAAGAAGTTATTTGCTGCTGTGGCCGCTGTAGCGGCATTTTCTGCCCACGCAGGTGATCTGTCGGTGGCGGCGACTCCGGTCCCTCACGCTGATATCCTGGAGTTCGTTAAGCCGGCTCTGGCTAAAGAGGGCGTGAACCTCAAGGTCAAAGTGTTCACTGACTACGTTCAACCCAACGTACAAGTGGCGGAAAAGCGTCTGGACGCCAACTTCTTCCAGCACCAGCCTTACCTGGATGAGTTCAACAAATCCAAAGGTACTGACCTTGTCAGCGTAGCGGCCGTGCACCTTGAGCCGCTGGGTGCTTACTCCAGCAAACTCAAAAATCTTGATGAGCTTAAAGATGGCGCCACCGTGGTGATCCCGAACGATGCCACCAACGGCGGCCGTGCGCTGTTGCTGCTGGACAAGGCGGGGTTGATCAAGCTCAAGGATTCGAAAAACATCCTGTCGACGGTCAAGGACATTACCGAGAACCCTAAAAACCTGAAGTTCCGTGAGCTGGAAGCAGCGACGATTCCACGTGTGCTGACCCAGGTTGATCTGGCGCTGATCAACACCAACTACGCGCTGGAAGCCAAGCTGAACCCGGAAAAAGACGCACTGGTCATTGAAGGCAGTGACTCGCCTTACGTGAACATCCTGGTTGCACGCCCGGACGACAAAGACTCTGAAGACATGAAAAAGCTGGTCGCTGCCCTGCACACACCAGAAGTGAAAGCCTTCATTCTTGAGAAGTACAAAGGCGCCATCCTGCCGGCGTTCTGATACCGATGATCCGGGCAAACCCGATCCCCTTGTGGGAGCGGGCTTGCTCGCGATTCATACCATTGAATCCTGATGACACACCTTGGTGATCCCATCGCGAGCAAGCCCGCTCCCACCGATGTGTGTACTAATCCCTTACTTCCTCTCTACCAGCCCCGGCAACTGGGCAACCATCTTTTGCGTGTTGAACGGCGCGCGGATAAAACCACGTTGAGTGCCGTCAGGCCCGATCAGCGCCAGGTTACCGCTGTGATCCACGGTGTAGTTCGGCTTGCTGGTATCTGGCGGGATAAACGGGATGCTCACGGCGTTCGCCAATGTTTGCAGTTGCTCGGTTGATCCCGGCGTCAGGCCGACAAATTGCGGGTCGAAGTAGCTCAGGTATTTTTTGAGCTGCTGCGGGGTGTCCCGGTTCGGGTCGACACTCACCAGGACCACTTGCAGTTTGTCCTGGACCGCTTTTGGCAGCTCGCTTTTGATCTGGCGCAACTGGGAAAGCGTGGTCGGGCAAATGTCCGGGCAGTAGGTGTAGCCAAAAAACAGCAGGCTCCACTTGTCCTTCAGCTCATTAATAAGCACCGGCTGACCGTCCTGGTTGGTCAGGGTGATGGCCGGTAGATGGCGACTTTGTGGCAGCAGAATAATCCCGGCCTCGGTCAGCGCCGTGTTGTTGCCCTGACTGCTGCGCGACATCAGGCTGTTGAAGATCAGCCCCATGATCAACGCCAGCAGCGCGACCAGGATAAAGACGTTTCTTTGGGTTTTAGTCATAGGTTCATCACAACGTAGTGGTCGATAAACAACGCGAGAAGACAGCGTACGTGAAGGTCGGGTTAACAGCCTGTGGCGCATTGCCACGGTACAACACTGATCGGTTAAGATGCGCGCCCAAAATGAAAACCTGACCCCCGCGACAAATGGCACTCACTGCCCGATTAAAAAATGACCGACAATACTCCCCCTGAAAAAAAGGCCCTCTTTTGCAGTGAGCGTCTTTTAAAGCACTTCCCTGATTCAGCGCCCCCCTTGGAGTTCCCATGAACACCGCCGATATTCGCGCGCAGATCTCGCGTGCCCAAGAACTTGATGCCAAAAGTGGCCTGCTCACCCAGCATTTGACGACCCGCCTTCCCGACCTGCATTCGGCGATTCAGCTACCTGAATCCGATCGGAACGCGGTAATGACCCGTTTTGTCAGCGCCTACATCGACCAGGTGCCGGACTTGCTCGATGCAGCCCATGCGGTCGCTCGCGAGGCGGGTATCGAATCACAGATCGAGCCTGTGCTGAAAATTGCCGAGCAGTTTTTTGTTCAGCCCCCATCACTGCTGGACGGTCATGAAGGGCTAGAGGGTTTGCTCGACGAAGCGTACTTGGCGCATCGGTTGGTTGAAGAGGTCAACGATCTCTACATCAAGCACTTTCACCAGCCGTTGATCCCGCTGGACATGACCGTGGCCAATCTGATCGCGCATCAATTAGTCGGTGAGGCGTTTGCCAACCAGCTCGATGAGGCTGTGCACCACGCGGTGGATGAACTGCTCGATGACGAAAGCTTTGCGCTGGAGTCGGTTGAAGCCTATCGCGACAAGCTCACCAGCCCGGACACGGGGGCTGCGTGGAAGCGTTGGCCGTGCCTGTCCAAGCAATTGGGCGTCGGCCTGGCGTTGTAATCCCCCGCTGGCCTCGTGATCTTTTAATGAGCAAAAGATCTCGAGGCTCGCTCGCTCCTGCCGTCCGGGGTTAAAACCGGGCTTTAGGCGTTGCGCTCGGGATCGGGTTGGTCCCGTCCAGCGGGCGGAAGGTGCCGGTGTCGGCGTCGTAAGCCTTGATCGCGCTGGTCTCGATGTCGTAGACCCAGCCATGAATGAACAAATGCCCGCTGGCCATGCGCGACGCCACGGACGGGTGGGTGCGCAAGTGTTGCAGTTGGGCGATCACGTTTTCTTCCGTCAGCACGTGCATGCTTTCGGACTCGTTGGCGCAGTTGCAGTTGTCCTGCACCATGGTTTTCGCCACTTCTACGTGATGCAGCCAGGCTTTTACCGTTGGCATCTTTTTCAGCGAGGCCGGGTTGAGTACAGCGCGCATCGCGCCGCAATCCGAATGCCCGCAAATGATGATGTGCTGCACGCCCAATGCCAGCACCGCGTACTCAATGGCGGTGGAAACGCCACCGTTCATCTGGCCGTAAGGCGGAACGACGTTGCCCACGTTACGCGTCACAAACAGATCGCCCGGTGCACTTTGAGTGATCAGTTCCGGGACGATGCGCGAGTCGGCGCAGGCAATAAACATCGCGCGCGGGCTTTGTGCCGTGGCGAGCTTTTTGAAGAAGGCTTCCTGTTCAGGAAAGATCTCGTGATGGAAGTGTAAAAAACCATCCACGATGTGGTGCAAGGCCGCATCGGCACTTTCGGCGGGTGAAGTGTTGGCGGTAGAGGCAGTGGGTTGTGGTTTCTGCTTGTCGCTCATATAAATCCCCTGGGCAAAGTGGCACCGGATGTTACACGCACACACCGTAAAACTGTAGTCGCTGCCGCAGGCTGCGAAGGGTTGCGAAGCAACCCGTTTCTCAAAAACGCTGCAAACCTTCGCAGCCTTCGGCAGCGACTACACCATCAGGAAATGTCGGCCAACGCGTGCGCAGCTTCGGCCAGTTCCAGCTCATTGAACACCTGAACTCCGGCAGCGCTGAGCAGGGCAGCGGTCACGCCCTGGCCTGCCACCTTAGTGCCGCTGAAGCTGCCGTCGTAGGTCAGTCGATTGCCACACGACGGGCTGTTGGCCTTGAGGATAGCAATGCGAATGCCATGCTGTTTGACCAACTCCAGCGCCTGCTGGGCGCCGGACACAAAGGCTGCGGTCACGTCCTCGCCGTCGGCGGTGATGACCGGCGCGCGGCCGCTGAGGACTTCAACACCTTGCCCGCCCGGAATTTCGGCTGCCGCACGCGGGGTGGGCAAGCCACCGGCGACTTCCGGGCACAGCGCGATCACGCGGCCTTCGTCCTGCCATTTCGCCAACTGGTCATAGGGGCCGCTGGCGCCGCCGTCATAGCGCACGCGATGGCCCAGCAGGCAGCGGCTGACCAGCACTTTGGCGCTCATAGCAACACCTCGGTGGCGCGACGCCGGAACCAGCCGGTCAATGACAGCCGGTCACGGGTAGCGGGCAGCACTTCATGGGGGATCTCGCCTGACAGGAACACCACCAGGCAGCCACCGGTCGGCAACACGTCGTAATCGCCTCTGTCCTCAAGGTACATGCGCAAGTGCCCGCCGTGCTCAGGCAGCCAGGACTGATTGAGGTAGAGCACCGCCGACACCATGCGCCGGTCGTCGTCGCGAAAGCGGTCCAGGTGCTTGAGGTAAAACGCACCGGGCGGGTAGAGCGCGAAGTGACTTTCAAAGTCCTCCAGGCCCAAAAAAAGCCTGCGATTCATGGCGATTCGCAGGCTTTCCATTAACCCTAAGTACTTGTCGCAGGCTAAAGCCTCTCCCTGCTCCAGCCATTGAATATGGTCGCCGCGGATACCCTCGCGAACCTCTTGCGCCGGGCCACGGCCAACGGCCGCCGGGGTCAATTCGCCCTCAGTTGCACGTTTATGGCACTCAGCCGCCAGTTCGAGGGTCAAAGCCTCGGGCATAAAAATGTTTTGCTGTGACCATCCCTGCGCGTACAGGTCGTCGACGATGCGTAGCAACAGCGGGTGATCAGAGGGTATTTGCATGGCGCGCATAATATCGATACGCCTGAAAATCTGACAGCTCCGTCTAGCTGGCCACGCAGAAATATTTCATCTGGTCATTTAAAGCCTCTGGGGCGAGACGAATTCTCGACAAGTCCTACGCTGGCCCCGGACAATAGCGCCTAGCTGACAGGAGTCCTTCATGCGCCGCTTGTTTTTACTGTTAATGATGTGTTGTTCGTTACCCGCATGGGCAGACCACCTCGATGATCTATTCACCGTTGCCGGTTGGCCTGAGCAACGCGCGCATTTCACTGACGCCCTTAATGCCGCTCAAGAGCGCTACCGCAACAACTTGCCGCCTGCGGTTTATCAGGCGCTGGTCAACAACAGCAGCCAGCGTTTTGCCGCGCAGGCGATGGACCAGCGAGCCAAAGGGCAGATGCGCGAGAAGCTGCCGAATCCTGATCCAGCCCTGGCTTTTTTCCAGACAGAGCTGGGCCGTAAAATTGTGGCCGCTGAATTGTTGGCCACCCGCCGTGATCAGTTGGCCAAGCACGCGCAAGGCTTGCCGCGGGTTGAGGCGAGCGCCACGCGTCAGTTGCTGATTAACCATTTGTCCAATGCCTTGCCAGCGAGCGAGGCGGGGGCTGAGGTCACGCTGGCCATTGCCGGTGTGGCAGCAGACAGCCTGAGTGCGATGATTCCTGGCCTGCTGGGCAGCACACAGGTACAAGGCGCGCTCAACGGCCAGCGCCAGCGGCTGATGGAGCAGATCGCAGGGGAGCTGGATAACACGTTGCTGTACGTGTACCGCGACTTGTCGGACCCGGAGCTGGAAGAGTTTGTGACGTTTGCGGAGTCGCCTGACGGCAAAACCTACTACCTGGCCGCATTGGCCGCGATCCGCGCCGGCTTGGCTGTAGGGCAAAGCACTTCAAGTCTGGCCCAATAACGGTGCGTTAAACCAGTACCTGCCGGGTGCTGGCAATGTACTCATGCACCAGCTTCTCCGCGCTGGGGTGAATCATCTCCAGCGGGCGGCGGCCATTGGGGCAGGGCAGCGTCGGCGTGGTGCCGAACAGACGACAAATAAGCGGGCGTTCGTCATACACCGTGCAGCCGTTCGGCCCCAGGTGCACACAGTTCAGCTCATTCAGGGCGGCTTCTTGCTCGGCTGCGGTCTTGCGCGGCAAACGGGCCATTTCTTCCGATGATGTGGTCACAGGCCCACAGCAGTCATGGCAACCCGGCACGCATTCAAACGATGGAATTTGCTGCCTGAGAAAGCGGATTTTATGACTGTTGCAGCTCATTTGTTGCCCATTGCACGTGAAAAGGCCGCAGAGTCTGCCTGAAAAGCTGCGGCCTAGACAGCACCGTACGGCCGGTCTTGCCCCTCGCGATTGGCACGGCTTATGCTCCGTAAAATTTTCCAAACATAAACAATCAGGATTACGCACATGAGCGCCCCCGTTCAGCGCAGCCAGCACACCGCCTCTTATTACGCCGCCAGCAGCTTGCCGCAGCCTGACCATCCGGTGTTGCAAGGTGACGTGGTGGCCGATGTGTGCGTGGTCGGTGGCGGGTTTTCCGGGCTGAACACGGCGCTGGAACTGGCCGAGCGCGGCATGAGCGTAGTCCTGCTTGAAGCCCATAAAATCGGTTGGGGTGCCAGCGGGCGTAACGGCGGGCAACTGATTCGCGGTGTCGGTCATGGCCTCGACCAGTTTGAAGGGGTGATCGGCAAAGACGGCGTGCGGCAAATGAAGCTCATGGGGCTGGAGGCGGTTGAGATCGTCCGCCAGCGCGTCGAGCGGTTCAACATCGCCTGCGACCTGACGTGGGGTTACTGCGACTTGGCCAACAAGCCCCGCGACCTCGAAGGCTTTGCCGAGGAGGCGCAAGAACTCCGCGACTTGGGCTATCGCCACGAAACCCGCCTGCTGCAAGCCAACGAAGTGCACACCGTGGTGGGCTCGGATCGCTATATGGGCGGGTTTATCGACATGGGCTCGGGCCACCTGCACCCGCTTAACCTGGCCTTGGGTGAGGCCGCTGCTGCGGCGCAATTGGGCGCAAAACTGTTCGAAAACTCGGCCGTCACCCGTATCGATTACGGCCCCGAAGTGCGTGTGCACACCGCGCAAGGCTCGGTGCGGGCCAAAACCCTGGTGCTGGGCTGCAACGCTTACCTTCAGGGTTTGAACCCGCACCTCAGCGGGAAAGTCCTGCCGGCGGGCAGCTACATCATTGCCACCGAGCCGTTGACCGAAGCGCAGGCCCACGCCTTGCTGCCGCAAAACATGGCGGTTTGCGATCAGCGCGTGGCGCTGGATTACTACCGGCTGTCAGCAGATCGCCGCCTGCTGTTTGGCGGTGCCTGCCATTATTCGGGCCGCGACCCGCAGGACATTGGTGCTTACATGCGGCCCAAGATGCTGGACGTGTTCCCGCACCTTAAAGACGTGAAGATTGATTACCAGTGGGGCGGCATGATCGGGATTGGCGCCAACCGTTTGCCGCAGATTGGCCGCCTGCCGGATCAGCCCAACGTGTATTACGCCCAGGCGTACTCCGGTCACGGGGTGAACGCCACGCACTTGGCGGGCAAGTTGCTGGCCGAAGCCATCAGCGGCCAGCACAGTACCGGGTTTGATCTGTTTAATCAGGTCCCGCACATCACCTTCCCGGGCGGCAAATACCTGCGCTCGCCGTTGCTGGCGCTGGGTATGCTCTGGCACCGGCTCAAAGAACTCGCCTGATTGCTGTAGGAGCGAGCTTGTCTCGCGATCTTTTGATCTTTAAAAGATCGCGAGGCAAGCCCGCTCCTACAAAGATGTATCAAGAGCGCCAAAACGGTTTGCGGCCTTCGTGTCTGGCCACTTCGGCACTCAAGCCCACGTCTTGCAGTTGCTGCGCGTCCAGCTTGCGCAAGGCGCGGCGGGTGCGGGAGCGATGCCAGAACAGACTCCAGCGTCCCAGGTGCGTAGGCTGGCTGTTAGGTTTCGGGTGTACATCGCTAAAGGCATTCATCGCGCAGCTCCTTTTGACTCCATTGCATTGAGTCAGCATGATGGCCTTGCGCCGAAAACCATGACAGATTCAGCATTCAGCTATTAACTGCATACAGATGCGGGCTTTTAAGCGCTGAATCCTTGGTTTTTACCCTATCTGTACTGGTCCTCCTTTCAAGAGCCCCGCCATGACCCTTTACATCAACCTCGCCGAGTTGCTGGGTACACGCATCAAGCAGGGCTTTTACCGGCCCGGCGACCGCCTGCCGTCGGTGCGGGCCTTGAGCGTCGAGCACGGTGTCAGCTTGAGCACGGTGCAGCAGGCGTATCGCGTGCTGGAGGACCAGGCACTGGCGTTGCCGCGCCCCAAGTCGGGTTATTTCGTGCCGATGGAGCGCGAGTTGCCCGCTTTACCGGGCATGGGCAAACCGGCGCAGCGCCCGGTGGAGATCTCTCAGTGGGAGCAGGTGCTGGAGCTGGTGCGTTCGGTGCCGCAAAAAGACGTCATACAGCTGGGACGCGGCATGCCGGACGTATACACGCCGACCATCAAGCCGCTGCTGCGCAGCCTGGCGCAGATCAGCCGGCGCCTCGATTTGCCCGGCCTGCATTACGACAACGTCTACGGCGTGTTGGCCTTGCGTGAGCAAATCGCGCGCTTGTTGCTCGACTCAGGCTGCCAGTTGGGCGCTCAGGATCTGGTGATTACCACCGGGTGCCATGAAGCCCTGTCGTGCAGCATTCGGGCGGTGTGTGAGCCGGGCGATATTGTTGCGGTCGACTCGCCGAGCTTTCACGGCGCCATGCAAACCCTCAAGGGGTTGGGCATGAAAGCGCTGGAGATCCCCACCGATCCGCTCACCGGCATCAGCCTCGAAGCGCTCGAACTGGCGCTGGAGCAGTGGCCGATCAAGGCGATTCAGGTCACCCCCAGTTGCAACAACCCGCTGGGCTACATCATGCCCGAGGCGCGCAAGCGGGCGCTGGTGGCCTTGGCGCAGCGCTTTGATGTGGCCATTATCGAGGATGATGTGTACGGCGAGCTGGCCTACACCTACCCGCGTCCGCGTACTGTGAAGTCGTTCGACGATGATGGCCGCGTGCTTTTATGCAGTTCGTTTTCCAAGACCCTGGCACCCGGTCTGCGCGTGGGCTGGGTCGCGCCGGGACGGTATCTGGAGCGGGTGCTGCACATGAAATACATCAACACCGGCTCAACGGCACCGCACCCGCAACTGGCCGTGGCCGAGTTCTTGAAAAATGGCCATTTCGAGCCCCATTTGCGCAAGATGCGCACGCAATACCAGCGTAATCGCGACTTGATGCTCGGTTGGGTCAGCCGCTATTTTCCGCCGGGCACCCGCGCCAGCCGACCTCAGGGTAGCTTTTTGCTCTGGCTGGAGCTGCCAGACGGTTTCGACAGTTTGCGCCTCAACCGCGCGTTGCTGGCGCAAGGCGTACAGATTGCCGTGGGCAGTATTTTTTCGGCGTCCGGCAAGTACCGTCATTGTTTACGAATGAACTACGCTGCCAAACCGACGCTCCAGATCGAAGAAGCGGTGCGTAAAGTCGGTGAAGCTGCCAGCGCGCTGTTGGCACAAGCCGCAAATCATGCCGAGCATTAATGGGGCACCACACGTTGAAATCACTGTGCATATTGCTGTTCGCGTTGTGGCTGGGAGGGTGTAGCACCGTGCAAGTCAACCGTGAGCCGAGTCAGGCATTACCGGCGTCGGGCTCGGCCTTTGGCCGTTCGATTCAGGATCAGGCGGCGGCGTATCAAGGCCGCTCGGGGTTTCGTTTATTGCCCAGGGGCAGTGAAGCGTTCTGGGCACGCGCCGAGCTGATCCGCAACGCGCAGACCAGCCTCGATTTGCAGTACTACATCGTCCATGACGGGCTCAGTACGCGCATGTTGATTGACGAATTGCTCAAGGCCGCGGATCGCGGGGTGCGCGTGCGCATCTTGCTGGATGACACTGCCAGCGATGGGCTGGACGACATTCTGGCGACCCTTGCGGCTCATCCCAACATTCAGATTCGCCTGTTCAACCCGCTGCAACTGGGCCGCAGTACCGGCGTGACCCGGGCCATGGGGCGGCTGTTCAACCTGTCGCGCCAGCACCGGCGCATGCACAACAAGCTGTGGCTGGCCGACAACAGCGTGGCGATTGTGGGCGGGCGCAATCTGGGCGATGAGTATTTCGATGCCGAACCGGATTTGAACTTCACCGACATCGACCTGCTCAGTGCGGGGCCGGTGGCTGAACAGTTGGGACACAGTTTTGACCAGTACTGGAACAGCGCGCTGAGCCAGCCGATTGGCGATTTTGTTTCTTCGCGGCTGTCCCATATGGAGCTGACCAAGGCCCGTGGCGCGCTGGAGGCTTCGCTCAAACAGTCGAAAGCGGCGCATCAGACGCTGTATCAGCAGCTCGCCGCTTACGAAACCGATCCGCAACTGGACGTGTGGCGCAGCGAGTTGATCTGGGCGTGGAACCAGGCGCTGTGGGATGCGCCGAGCAAGGTGCTGGCGGAGGGCGAGCCGGATCCGCATTTATTGCTGACCACCCAATTGGCCCCTGACCTTTCCGGGGTCAACAAAGAGCTGATTTTGATTTCGGCGTATTTTGTGCCCGGCGAGACGGGCTTGGTGTACCTCACCGGGCGCGCCGATGCCGGGGTTGATGTGCGCTTGCTGACCAACTCGCTGGAGGCCACGGACGTGCCGATTGTGCACGGTGGCTACGCGCCGTATCGCAAGGCGCTGCTGGAACATGGGGTCAAGCTGTATGAGTTGCGCCGTCAGCCGGGGAGCACGGGCGGCAGCGGGTTGCACCTGTTCAAGCCGGGCTTGAGTTCAGATTCGAGTTTGCACAGCAAGGCGATGATCTTTGACCAGCGCAAGTCGTTTATCGGCTCGTTCAATTTCGACCCGCGCTCGGGTTTGTGGAACACCGAAGTCGGCGTGTTGGTGGACAGCCCGGAACTGGCCGCCCAGGCGCGCGACCTGGCCTTGCAAGGTATGTCGCACGCATTGAGTTATGAGCCGGTGCTGGAGAAAGGGCAGATCGTCTGGGTGACCGAAGACCATGGCCAGTTGCACACCCTGACCCGCGAGCCGGGCAGTTGGTGGCGCCGGCTAAATGCGTGGTTCAGCAAGACGGTTGGGCTGGAGAAGATGTTGTAGTGCTAGGTGGCGGTTTGTTCCGCCCCGAATGCGCCTTGGCGCAGTACCAATATCACCAGGCCAAATGCCCCGGCGGCCATAAACAGCGGCAAGGCGTGGCCGCTGATCCATTGGCTGCCAGCGCCTGCGGCCAGCGGCCCGATCAGGCAGCCAATGCCCCACAACTGCGCCACGTGGGCGTTGGCCCGCACCAGGGCGTCGTCGCGGTAGCGTTCGCCAATCAAGATCAGCGACAAGGTAAACAGCCCGCCCGCGCTGGCGCCAAAAATCACCCACAGCGGCCAGATCAGCAAAGTGTTGAGAAGCAAAGGCACTGCCAGGCTCGACAGCATCAGCAGGACCGCACAACCGGTAAACAGCGAGCGCCGTGACACGCGGTCTGCCAGCGCGCCAATCGGCAGTTGCAGCAGGGCATCGCCCACCACCACGGTGCTGACCATCGCCAGAGCGATGTCGGCAGTAAAGCCCTGGCGCAGGCAATAGATCGGCAGCAACGTCAGAATCATCGCCTCAAAGGCAGCAAACAGCGCCACGGCCCAGGCAATGGCTGGCAAGCCGCGACAGAACTCCAGCAAGTCCTTGAAGGTCACGCGATACGCTTCAGTGACGGGCGCGCCGTCGCGGCCCAGCAACAGCAAAGGTGCCAGTGTCAGCAGGGCCACGCCGATCCAGAAGCCGTAATCGCCCTCTGAACCCACCACGCCCAGCAACAGCGGCCCGGACAGTTGGCTCAGGGCGTACGCGCAGCCATACAGCGCGACCAGGCGGCCGCGCCATTGCTCGACCACCAGTTGGTTGATCCAGCTTTCGCCCAAAATAAAAATGACCGTGAGTACCACCCCGATCAGCAGGCGCAGCACCAGCCACACCGGGTAGCTGGGCAGTAACGCCAGCACGCCGATGGACAGGGCCCCGGCCCATAAGCACAGACGCATCAGGGCCGGTGTGCCCACGCGTGCCGCGAGCTTGCTGGCCACGCTGGCGCCTACCAGCACGCCGATGGCCGGCATGGCGGCCATCACGCCAATGGCAAACCCGCCGTAGCCCCAGCTTTCGAGCCGGAACGACACCAGCGGCATGCTCACGCCCAGCGCCAAACCGACGCTGAGCACGGAGGCCAGCACGGCAAAATAGGTCGCCCAACGCATGTCTGTGCTCCCAAAAAAGGTCAATGCAATGTGAGAGCGGGCTTGCTCGCGATGCCAGCGCAGCGAAGCGCCAGTATCGCGGGCAAGCCCGCTCCCACAGGGTGTTACACGTGTTGTGTTACAGCTTGATCCAGGTGGATTTCAGCTCGGTGTACTTGTCGAACGCGTGCAGCGACTTGTCGCGACCGTTACCCGACTGTTTGAAGCCGCCAAACGGCGCGGTCATGTCGCCGCCATCGTATTGGTTGACCCACACGCTGCCAGCGCGCAGGGCTTTGGCGGTCAGGTGCGCCTTGGAGATGTCTGCTGTCCATACCGCTGCGGCCAGGCCGTATGGCGTGTCGTTGGCAATCTGGATGGCTTCGGCTGCCGTGTCGAAAGCAATCACCGACAGGACGGGGCCGAAGATTTCTTCCTGGGCGATTTTCATCGCGTTGCTCACGCCGTCAAAAATGGTCGGCTCAACGTAGGTGCCGCCGGTTTCCTGAAGGATCTGCTTGCCGCCGGTAACCAGTTTGGCGCCTTCGCTGTGGCCCGACTGGATGTACGACAGCACGGTGTTCATTTGCTGGGTGTCGACCAGCGCGCCCACGGTGGTCGATGGGTCCAGCGGGTTGCCCGGCTTCCACTCTTTGAGCGCTTCGATAACCAGCGGCAGGAAGGTGTCTTTGATCGAACGTTCGACCAGCAGGCGCGAACCTGCGGTGCAGACTTCACCTTGGTTGAAGGCAATGGCGCTGGCCGCCGCCTTGGCCGCAGCGTGCAGGTCCGGTGCGTCGGCAAAGACGATGTTCGGGCTCTTGCCGCCGGCTTCGAGCCAGACACGCTTCATGTTGGACTCGCCCGAGTAAATCAGCAGTTGCTTGGCGATTTTGGTCGAGCCGGTGAACACCAGGGTGTCGACGTCATTGTGCAAGGCCAGCGCCTTGCCGACGGTGTGGCCGTAGCCCGGCAGCACGTTCAGTACGCCAGCAGGAATACCGGCTTCAACGGCCAGTGCAGCAATGCGGATGGCGGTCAGCGGGGATTTTTCGGACGGCTTGAGGATTACCGAGTTACCGGTCGACAGGGCCGGGCCGAGTTTCCAGCAGGCCATCATCAGCGGGAAGTTCCACGGCACGATGGCGCCAACCACGCCGACTGCTTCGCGGGTAACCAGGCCGAGCTGGTTGTGCGGGGTGGCGGCGACTTCGTCGTAAATCTTGTCGATGGCCTCACCGCTCCAGCTCAGGGCATTGGCAGCGCCTGGCACGTCGATGTTCAGCGAGTCGCTGATCGGTTTGCCCATGTCCAGGGTTTCAAGCAGAGCCAGTTCTTCAGCGTGTTGCTTGAGCAGGCCGGCAAAGCGGATCATCACGGCTTTACGTTTGGCTGGCGCCAGACGCGACCAGGCACCCGATTCGAAGGTCGCACGCGCGTTTTCTACAGCGCGTTGGGCGTCTGCGCTATCGCAGCTGGCGACCTTGCCCAGCAAGCGGCCATCGACCGGGCTGAGGCACTCGAACGTTTCTTTGGAGACCGCGTCGGTGTATTCACCGTTGATGAAGGCGCGACCTTCGATTTTCAGCTGTTGGGCACGTTGTTCCCAGTCACTACGCGTCAGGGTGGTCATTCGAGTGTCCTCCTCTTGATTGAAATACCTACGCCAGCGCGAGTGTAGCGTGGCGTGTCCGGAATGCTGGCCAATCATCCAGAATGATCGGCACGAGGCATGCGCCACCCTAAACCAGTGTCCTGGGGACTTTCAATATATTTGACAGAGAGGTCGTAAACAGCATGGCTTGTTCGTTTTAATAAACATAGACTTCAGGCTTTCACGCCTATCACGCTGTTATTTCGGGGGGATCAATCAATGAGCATTGAAAACGTCGTCGACTTCAACACCGCCAATACCCAAGCCGAGCGCTACACCCCGGCCCCCGAGAAGCTCTTGAAGGGCAACCCTGAGCAGATCTTGCATAACCATTACGCCAGCGACTGTGGGCAATTAAATGCCGGCATGTGGGAAAGCGACGTGGGCCAGTGGGAGGTCAATTTCACTGAGCATGAATATTGTGAAATTGTGCAGGGCGTTTCGGTATTGCGTGACCGAGAAGGTAACGCCAAGACCCTGCGGGCGGGTGATCGTTTTGTCATCCCGGCGGGGTTCAAAGGCACGTGGGAAGTGCTTGAGCCATGTCGGAAGTTTTACGTAGCGTTTGAACAGAAGTCCTGAGCCCCCTGTTTAGAGCCATCAAAAGCCCTGTTCATCGCTGATGGCAGGGTTTTTTATTGCTCTTCAATCTGTGCGTGGCGTACAGATCTTGAAACAGCTGGCCCCTGCCTGCCGGGCCAACCTGAGCCAGTCTCTAAAGGTGAAGGCGGCTCACGGAACGAGTACGCCGTGACGGGTGATTTCACTCCTCACAGATCTTTAGGTAAGGATTATTTATGACTGCTTTTACAACGTTAAAAGGTGTATTGCTGGCGGGTGTTGTTCTGAGCGCCGCGTCTTTGCCAGCCATGGCGAGTGAAAACGGCAAGTGCAACACCAACCTGGCGATCAACTACCTGGTTCCACCTCAGGCGACACCTGAGGTCATCGAATTTTTGCGCACCAGCTACGGTGCCAAAGATGTTCGTATCGAGCAGCCGGGCAAGGGTTACACCAAAGAGTACAACGCATACCGCCTGCGCGTGCTGGTCGATGGCCAGAACCGAGTGGGTAGCCAGATCTGCGGTTAAACCCGCGCTGGCTGTTCTGTAGGCAACAAAAAAGGCCCGTATCGTGAGATAGGGGCCTTTTTTGTAGAAGAAAAACCAATTACTTGATTTTGGCTTCTTTGTAGATAACGTGCTTGCGAACCCGCGGATCGAATTTTTTGATTTCGATTTTGTCCGGAGTGGTGCGCTTGTTCTTATCTGTGGTGTAGAAATGGCCTGTACCAGCGCTCGACACCAAACGGATCAATTCACGCATGATTAGCTCCCTTAGATCTTGCCAGCGCGACGGATTTCGGCCAGCACGACAGTGATGCCACGCTTGTCGATGATACGCATGCCTTTAGCAGATACGCGCAGACGCACGAAACGTTTCTCTTCTTCAACCCAGAAGCGGTGATGCTGCAGGTTCGGCAGGAAACGACGACGGGTTTTGTTATTTGCGTGGGAAATGTTATTCCCAGTCACCGGACCCTTACCGGTAACTTGACAGACTCTCGACATGCCTCAGCCCTCTAAAACCACATGCCCAACCCGGCATGGGTTGGCCGCTTAATCTCTCAGTCATTTGGCGCCAGGCGCCGCGTTTCTTTAAGGGTCTTACCGGCTACACCTACAAACGAAGGAACCGGGCCCCTAGAAAAGAGCGCTGCTTTATACCAGAAAGACTAAAGCGCAACAACATGCAGTGTGATTTCTAGTGATTAATAAAGGCCGCATTCTAGCTGCAATCCACGGTAAAGCCTATGCCGGACGTGTGGCGACCGCTCGTCGCGAGATGAAAGGTTTCAGGTGAGGTGCCGGCCAATCTCGATACGGGCCTTAACAAACGTAGTCGCTGCCGAAGGCTGCGTGGTTGAAGATATTGCGGTCTTCTCATGAAGGGAGATCAAAAGATCGCAGCCTTCGGCAGCTCCTACGGGCATTGGGTGTTATTAAAAAGTAGTCATTTGGCAATCAGAACACTAGGGTAGGCGTTTTCCAGACTGCACTTGCAGATGGGCCAACGACTTGCAAAGGAATCAGAATATGCGTCTCGCTGCTGCCCCCTTTTTGCTCACCCTGTGCCTGAGCCCGTTGGCTCATGCGGCCACCTTGAGTGTGTGCACCGAGGCAAGCCCGGAAGGGTTCGATGTAGTGCAGTACAACTCGCTCACCACCACCAATGCCTCGGCAGACGTGCTGATGAACAGCCTGGTGAACTATGACGCCACAGCGGCCAAGTTGGTGCCGGGCCTGGCGCAAAGCTGGTCAGTGTCGCCTGACGGCCTTGTGTACGAGTTCAAGCTGCACCCCGGGGTCAAGTTCCACACCACGCCTTACTTCACCCCGACGCGTGAGTTGAACGCCGATGACGTGCGTTTCAGCTTCGAGCGCATGCTCGACCCGGCCAACCCGTGGCACAAGGTGGCGCAGAGCGGCTTCCCGCATGCGCAGTCGCTGCAATTGCCCGAGTTGATCAAGAAGATTGAGACCCCGGATCCGCTGACGGTGCGCTTTACTCTCAGCCACCCGGACTCCACCTTCCTGCCGGCCTTGAGCATGGGCTTTGCGTCGATCTATTCGGCTGAGTACGCCGACAAGTTGCTCAAGGCGGGGACCCCCGAGTTGATGAACAGCCAGCCGATCGGGACGGGGCCGTTTGTGTTCAGCCGTTACCAGAAGGATGCCGTGGTGCGCTACAAGGCCAACCCGGACTATTTCGCCGGTAAACCTGCGGTTGACGCACTGATTTTTGCCATCACCCCAGATGCCAACGTGCGGCTGCAAAAACTGCGGCGCAACGAGTGCCAGATCGCCCTCTCGCCAAAACCGCTGGATGTCGATGCGGCCCTCAAGGACACCAGCCTGGCCGTCACCCAAACGCCTGCCTTTATGACCGCATTCGTGGCCATCAACAGTCAGCACCCGCCGCTGGACAAGCCAGAAGTGCGTCAGGCCATCAATTTGGCGTTCGATAAGGACACGTACCTCAAGGCGGTGTTCGAAAACAGCGGGCAGGCGGCCAACGGTATTTACCCGCCTAATACCTGGGGTTATGCCAAAGACCTGCCGGGTTATGCCCATGACCCGCAAAAGGCCAAAGAGCTGTTGGCCAAAGCGGGCCTCAAGGACGGCTTTAAAACCACGATCTGGACGCGCCCGACCAGCAGCGTGCTAAACCCTAACCCAAGCCTGGGTGCGCAGTTGTTGCAGGCGGATCTGGCGAAAATTGGCGTTCAGGCGGATATCCGCGTGATCGAGTGGGGCGAGCTGATTCGTCGCGCCAAAGCGGGCGAACACGATCTGCTGTTTATGGGCTGGGCGGGTGATAACGGTGACCCGGACAACTTCCTGGCGCCGCAGTTTTCATGTGCAGCGGTGAAGTCCGGGACCAACTTTGCCCGCTATTGCGACAAAACCCTCGACACACTGATCAGCCAGGGCAAAACCATCAGCGATCAAGACAAGCGCAGCGCGCTGTATCAAAAGGCTCAGGCAGAGATTCAGCAGCAGGCTTTGTGGCTGCCGCTGGCACATCCAACGGCCTACGCGTTAACCCGTAAAGACGTACAGGGTTATCAGGTAAGCCCGTTTGGACGTCAGGACTTTTCGACGGTTAGCGTTAAGCCTTAAGCGTCACATCCAGCCGTGTTCGACCATCGACAGCGGCTCACCTTCACCGACGATGAAGTGATCCAGCACCCGCACTTCGATCAGATCCAGCGCCTCCGTGAGGCGCTGTGTCAGGGTGCGGTCGGCCTGGCTGGGCTCTGAATTGCCGGACGGGTGGTTATGACAAAAAATAACGGCCGCCGCGTTGTGCGCCAGCGCCCGTTTGACCACTTGGCGCGGGTAAACGCTGGCGCTGTCGATCGACCCTCTGAACAGCACTTCAAAGGCGAGCATGCGGTGTTTGGAGTCCATAAACAGGCAGCCGAACACTTCGTGGGGTTCGTGGCGCAGCAAGGATTTCAAGTAATCGCGAACCGCCTGCGGGCTCTCTAGCGCGGAGTCCCGGCGCAGACGCTCGGCCAAGTGGCGGCGGCCCATCTCCAGCACTGCTTGCAGTTGGGTGAACTTGGCGGGGCCGAGCCCGAGCTGGCGACTGAACGCCCCCAAATCCGCCTCCAGCAAAGCGCGCAGGCTGCCGAATTCGGTGAGTAAATGCCGCGCCAAATCGACAGCACTTTTGCCCGAAACCCCGGTGCGCAGGAAGATTGCCAGCAGCTCGGCATCCGAAAGACTGGCCGATCCGTGCTCCAAAAGTTTCTCGCGCGGGCGCTCGGCCGCGGGCCAATTTCTGATACTCATGACACCTCCGTGTGTGGGTGCGCCGCTGTTCCGTAGCAAGCGCTGTGTTATCTTAGCCCATCATTTTTGCGTGGCATTTGGCCATTTTCCGCGCAGTCATCATCGAACTAGAAGGCAGGCCTATGCAGCGGCTGTATCGAAAACGCATTGTTTTGGGCGTCGGCGGCGGCATTGCTGCTTACAAGAGTGCAGAGCTGGTTCGCCGCCTGCTGGACCAAGGCGCGGAAGTGCGTGTGGTCATGACGCGCGGCGGCAGTGAGTTCATCACCCCGCTGACCATGCAGGCCTTGTCTGGGCACCCCGTCCATCTGGATTTGCTCGACCCTGCGGCAGAAGCGGCTATGGGCCATATCGAGCTGGCCAAATGGGCCGATCTGGTGCTGATCGCTCCGGCCACTGCAGACTTGATCGCCCGTCTGGCCCAGGGCCTGGCCAATGATTTGCTGACCACGCTGGTGCTGGCCACGGACGCCACCGTGGCCATCGCCCCGGCCATGAACCAGGCCATGTGGCGCGATCCGGCTACTCAAGCCAACACCCAATTGCTCCAGAGCCGTGGCCTCAAGGTGTTTGGCCCGGCCTCCGGCAGCCAGGCTTGCGGCGACGTGGGTTTTGGCCGCATGCTCGAAGCCGATGACCTGGTGCACTGCGCGGCCGAGTGCTTCCAGCACCTGGCGTTGACCGGCAAGCACGTGCTGATCACGGCAGGCCCGACCCAGGAAAACATCGACCCGGTACGCTACATCACCAACCACAGCTCCGGGAAAATGGGCTTTGCCCTGGCCGAAGCAGCGGTTGAGGCGGGCGCCCGCGTCACGCTGATCACCGGCCCCGTGCATTTGCCCACGCCTGATCGCGTCAGCCGCATTGACGTTGTCAGCGCCCGCGACATGCTCGCCGCGTGTGAGGCTGCGATCCCGTGTGACGTGTTTATCGCGTCAGCTGCGGTTGCAGATTACCGCCCGGAAGTCGTTGCCCCGCAAAAACTCAAGAAAGACCCTACCAAAGGCGACGGCCTGCTGCTGCAAATGGTGCGCAACCCAGACATTCTGGCCACCATTGCAACTCGCCCGGACCGCCCTTTTAGTGTCGGCTTTGCCGCAGAGACCGAGCACCTGCTCGATTACGCCGCGCGCAAGCTGAAAGACAAAAATCTCGACCTGATTGTGGCCAACGATGTGGCTAACCCCAGCATCGGCTTCAACAGCGAAGAGAACGCCTGCAGCGTGATTGACCGCGACCTGCACGCCACCGTATTTGCCCAGACCAGCAAGGGCAAGATTGCCCGCCAGCTGATCACTTTTATCGCCGAACGTCTGAACCAGGTTTAACTCGAATGCACGCTTTGCAAGCCAAAATCCTTGATCCACGCATTGGTACCGAATTCCCGCTGCCGCAATACGCCACCCCTGGCTCCGCAGGCCTTGATCTGCGCGCCATGCTCAAAGAAGACACCGTGCTGGAGCCGGGCCAAACCCTGCTGATCCCGACCGGCCTGTCGGTGTACATCGGCGATCCGGGCCTGGCTGCGTTGATCCTGCCGCGCTCGGGCCTGGGCCACAAACATGGCATCGTGCTGGGCAATCTGGTGGGTCTGATCGACTCCGATTATCAGGGCGAGCTGATGGTGTCGTGCTGGAACCGTGGTCAAACCGCCTTCAACATCACCATCGGCGAGCGTATCGCTCAACTGGTGCTGGTGCCGGTGGTGCAGGCACACTTTGAGTTGGTCGAGGAATTCGATGAAAGCCAGCGTGGCGCTGGCGGTTTCGGGCATTCCGGCACTCTCTAACCCTTATTAACGTTCCCCACACTCTTCAAGAATGGAGTCTTCCCTGTAATGAGCAGCCCTGCTTCGGTCGCCCCCAACTTCCCTGACACCATTTTTCGCGCCTATGACATTCGCGGTGTGGTGCCAGAAACACTGACCGCTGAAACCGCCTACTGGATTGGTCGCGCCATTGGCTCCCAGAGCCTGGCCGAAGGTGAACCCCATGTGTCGATCGGCCGTGACGGTCGTTTGTCTGGCCCGGCGCTGGTCGAGCGTTTGATCCAGGGCGTTGCTGACAGCGGTTGCCAGGTCAGCGATGTGGGCCTGGTGCCCACACCTGCGCTGTACTACGCGGCTAACGTGTTGGCGGGCAAGTCGGGCGTGATGCTCACCGGTAGCCATAACCCGTCGAACTACAACGGTTTCAAAATCGTGATCGCCGGTGACACCCTGGCCAACGAGCAGATCCAGGCGCTGCATACGCGCCTGAAAAACAACGACCTGACGTGGGGCGAAGGCAGCATCGAGCGCGTTGATATTTTGTCGCGCTACGCCGATGAAATTGTCAAAGACATCAAGCTGGCCAAGAAGCTCAAGGTCGTGGTCGATTGCGGTAACGGCGCTGCCGGCGTGATCGCCCCGCAACTGCTGGAGGCGCTGGGCTGTGAGGTGATCCCGTTGTTCTGCGAGGTGGACGGCAACTTCCCGAACCACCACCCGGACCCGGGCAAACCTGAAAATCTGGTAGACCTGATCGCCAAGGTTAAAGAAACCAACGCCGACCTGGGCCTGGCTTTCGACGGCGACGGCGACCGCGTGGGCGTGGTGACCAACACCGGCACCATGGTGTTCCCGGACCGCTTGCTGATGCTGTTTGCCCAAGACGTGCTGGAGCGCAACCCGAACGCCGAGATCATCTTTGATGTGAAGTGCACCCGTCGTCTGACCCCGCTGATCAAGGAATACGGTGGTCGCCCATTGATGTGGAAGACCGGTCATTCGTTAATCAAGAAGAAAATGAAAGCGACCGGCGCCTTGCTGGCCGGTGAAATGAGCGGGCATATCTTTTTCAAAGAGCGCTGGTTCGGCTTTGATGACGGGATTTACAGCGCTGCGCGCCTGCTGGAGATCCTCAGCAAACAACAGCAGACCGCTGAAGAGCTGTTTGAGACCTTCCCGAAAGATATTTCTACGCCAGAAATCAATATCGATGTGACGGATGAGAGCAAATTCAGCATCATTGAAGCCCTGCATGACGCCCAATGGGGTGAGGCCGCCGAGCTGACGTCGATTGACGGCGTGCGCGTCGACTATCCACAAGGCTGGGGCCTGGTTCGCGCGTCCAACACCACGCCGGTGCTGGTGCTGCGATTTGAGGCTGATACCGAGGCCGAACTGCAACGCATCAAGGATGTCTTCCACGCCCAACTCAAGCGTGTGGCACCTGATCTTCAACTACCGTTTTGATCGACTGAGTTTTACCGGAGCCCTGAATGACCCTCGAACGTGATGCCGCCTCTAACGTCGCCAAGGTTTTGTCCGAAGCGCTGCCTTACATTCGCCGCTATGTCGGCAAGACGCTGGTCATCAAGTACGGCGGCAACGCGATGGAAAACGATGACCTGAAAACCGGTTTTGCGCGTGACATCGTGTTGATGAAAGCGGTGGGTATCCACCCGGTCGTAGTCCACGGTGGCGGCCCGCAAATCGGTGATCTGCTCAAGCGTTTGTCCATCGAGAGTCATTTTATCGACGGCATGCGCGTGACTGACTCGCAAACCATGGACGTTGTTGAAATGGTCCTGGGCGGTCATGTGAACAAAGAAATCGTCAACCTGATCAACCGTCATGGCGGCAGCGCTATCGGTTTGACCGGCAAAGATGCCGGCTTGATCCAGGCCAAAAAGATGGTGGTGAAGCGCCAGACCCCGGAAATGACCACGCCTGAAATCATCGACTTCGGTCATGTGGGTGAAGTCACCGGGATCAACACCGATTTGCTCAACATGCTGACCAAGGGTGACTTTATCCCGGTCATCGCGCCGATTGGTGTAGGCCCGGACGGTGAGTCGTACAACATCAACGCTGACTTTGTGGCGGGCAAAGTGGCTGAGGCGCTGAAAGCTGAAAAGCTGATGCTGCTCACCAACATTGCCGGCTTGATGGACAAGGAAGGTCATGTGCTGACCGGCCTGACCACTGCGCAGGTCGACGGCTTGATTGAAGACGGCACCATCTACGGCGGCATGCTGCCGAAGATTCGCTGTGCGCTGGAGGCTGTGCAAGGTGGCGTGACCACCGCGCACATTGTCGATGGCCGTGTACCGAATGCCGTACTGCTGGAAATCTTCACCGACACCGGTGTGGGTACGTTGATCAGCAACAGCAAGCCTGCTGCTTAAGCTTCAACCCTCCCTCTGTAGGCGCGAGCTTGCCTCGCGATCTTTTGACCGTTTAAAAGATCGCGAGCAAGCCCGCTCCCACACAAATTTACGGATCTCCGACAACGAAGGCCGTATTCCCTCGTAAGTAGAGACTCCTCCTACATCCTGCGCTGTGCCCATCCTTTAGCGTTCACTCCTTTGCGCTGACCTCACGTCAGAGGAGTCATGGATGCCCGCATTTGCTCGCGACAACTCGTTCAGGCTGAACATCAGCCGTTGTCCTCATCCCGTTGAGGTGCTGGCTTTCAGCGGTGACGAAGGGCTCAACACGCCCTTTGCCTTTGACGTTGAGCTGGTGTGTGATTGCGCAGACCTGGACCTCGAAGCGCTGCTGCACACCCCGGCTTTTTTGGCCTTTGATGGCCTAGGGCGCGGTATTCACGGGCAGATTTATCAGATCGTGCGATGCAGCCCAGGCAAGCGCCTCACGCACTATCGCCTGACGCTGGTGCCACGTTTGGCCTACCTGAAACACCGTACCAATCAGCGCATTTTCCAGAACCAGACCGCGCAGCAGATCATCGAAACCCTGCTCGAAGAGCACGGGATTCTCGGCAATGCCTACGGTTTCACGCTGCAATCGACTTACGAACCTCGCGAGTATTGTGTGCAGTACGCCGAGTCCGACCTGCACTTCATTCAGCGGCTGTGTTTTGAAGAGGGCATGCATTACCACTTCAAGCATTCGTCTGATGCCCACTACTTACAGTTCGGTGATGGACAGGCGGCTTTTACCTCGCTGCAACCGGCAACGCCTTACATACCCAGCGGCGGGATGGCGGCCGACTCGGCGGCGATTCAGGGGATGGATCTGCGTTTGCAAACCCGAACCAACAGCACAGCGCGGCGTGATTACGACTTTAAAGCTGCCAGCCGCACGCTGGAGGCCAACAGCCATAGCGACCTCAAACACCGCCCGCTTGAGCATTACACCTACCCCGGTCGCTTTACTAGCGATGCTCAAGGCGAGCGACAAAGCCAGCGAGCGCTGGAGCAGCATCAGAGCGATCATCGCCAGGCCAGCGGTCACAGTGATCAGCCGACCTTGAGCAGTGGTCACTTTTTAACCCTCAGCGAGCACCCTGTTAGCGACTGGAATGTGCCGTGGCTACTGACCCACGTTCACCATGAAGGCAAGCAGCCCCAGGTGCTTGAAGAGCAAGGTGGGCGCTCAACGCTCTTGCATTCGCCGGGCTTTAGCCAAGGCTATCGCAACCACTTTGTGGCGATCCCCGAGGGCGTGACGTACCGCTCGCCCGTGGTGTTTGCCAAGCCGCGCATCCATGGCAGCCAGACAGCCCGCGTTACCGGCCCGGCGGGGCAGGAGATCCACTGCGACGCGTTCGGCAGGGTCAAGGTCAGCTTCCATTGGGACCGCAGCGGGGCGAGCGACGACACCAGCAGTTGCTGGTTGCGCGTCGCCTCCAGTTGGGCGGGCGACAGTTATGGCGCGGTGACAATCCCTCGGGTCGGCATGGAAGTGCTGGTCAGCTACCTGGAGGGCGATGTCGATCAGCCGGTGATTTCAGGCTGCCTGGTGTCGAGCATGACCCCGACGCCGCTCAAACTGCCTGCCGATAAAACCCAAAGCACCTTGCGCAGTCGCAGCACACCGGGCGGTGGCGGCTACAACGAATTGCGCCTTGAAGACCGCCAGGGCCAGGAAAAAATCTACCTGCATGCCCAGCGCGACATGCAGCAACACATTGAAAACGACAGCCGCTTGCAGATCGATGGCCAGCGCGAAGAAACCATCAGCGGCGCCAGCGTGGTAGTGCTCAAGGGCGAAGACCAGCAAACCGTCAGCGGCGATCGCAAAGTGCAAGTGCAAGGGAATGACTTCCAGGCCGTCGCCATGACCAGCCACACACGGGTGGGGATGGTTATGGCTGTTGAAGCCGGGGTGCACGCGCATTTCAAGGCCGGGGCCACGCTGGTGGTCGATGGCGGCCCGCTGCTGACCCTGATGGCGGGTGGTCAACACCTGCAACTCACGCCGGTGGGGATTTACAGCAGTTCACCGATCTTGCCGGGCGGGGTGCCGATACCGGGCATGCCGGCAGTGCCGGCCAGTACGGAGGGGGTCGAGGCCATGACGGCGCTGGCGCTTGAGTCGCAAAAACGCGCCTTCGCCAGTGCCAGTGCGAAACGGGCGCCCGTGTGCCTGGCCTGCGAAGCCTTGCAGGAGGGGCAGGCATGACCCGCGCATACCTGCTGCTCGACAGCCATCTGATCCCGAACATTTTTGCGCGCCTGTTTGAGTTGGCGAACATCACGGTTGCGCATTCGCTGTACCTGACTACCCGCTATGCCGAGATGGCTTCTTTTGGCCCGGTGCTGGTTAGCGTCGAACCGGGCAGTGCGCTGGCCAACACCTTTATTGAGCATTGGCAGGGTCGAGCGGGTATCTGGCTGGAGTCTGACGCAGACGAAACCCTTGTTTTAGAGCACCTGCGTAGCCTGATCCATGTCCGGCTTGCGGGCAATGTCACGGCTTTTTTCCGTTTCTACGACCCGTGCATTACCCGCCTGTGGCTGGCAGATCTGGCAGAGGCTGAGCGGGATCAACTGATGGGCCCGGTTCGCGTCATCAGGCTGCCGGAGGGTGTGGTTATCCAGCAGAACAACCCGCATCAACCCTGCGCCCGCTACGCGACGACGCCGTGGCTGACGTTAAGTGCACAGACGCTGGAGCATCTGTGCCAAGCCCGGCGCGAGCACTTTACACAGCGCCTTGTTGAGCATGGCCAGCGCTACTTTGCGCCGTGTTTGCAGGGGTTGGACGAGCCGGGGCAACAGGCATGGGCGCTGGGTTGTCAGCGCAATGCAGCGCGCCAGGGCTACAGCGCCGATGACGAAGTCATGGCCTGGGCAAGCCTGTATGCCGCCTTCGGTGATGAGTTTCCCGAAGGCCCGGAGCATGCGGTCTATCGCCAGGTGTTGAGCCAGCGAGCAGTCGCCCCCGAACAGCGTCTGGAGCAGTTACTGGACGCATTGATGACGCAAATGAAGCCTGCAGAGCGTGCGCTATGAACCTTAATAAACGTCTGGCCTCAATGGTCAACCTGTCTGAGGCCCGGCGCGCCGCCAGTGCCTGCGAACACGTTGACATCAACAGCACCGTTCAACAGTGCCCGGCTAGCCAGCCGCATTTATTTGTCGTTCCGGTGCGTTACGCCCTCAGCGAAGAACCCGCCAGCCATCCGGCGTGCCAGCCCGGCACACAGACCCAAAGCCACCCGATGGCTGCGCGCCTGTTGCGCGCAGGGTTTGTCTATGTGTGGCAAGGCCGCGGCCCATTGCAGCGATATGCAGTGGCTGAAAACAACCTGCTGCTCAGCCAGGGTCTGGATGAGGATGACACCGTCGTCCAGTCCGGCACCTTGAGTGGCTTGGCGCTGGCCAAGCAACAAGACGCCTGGCTGCTCTACAGCGAAATCCCCCTCAACCCGGCCGCCTGCGCCGAACTACACGACCCTCAACAGCGCGCCAAACGCATGCGTCTACTCGACCTGCGACAAGTGGCCAATACGCTGCAAGCGCCGCATTGTGCACCGTTGAGTGAATCGAAAAGCGTCATGGCCGAGTTGATTCCGAGCACCTATGACTTGGCGATGGCGATTGATTACCGACGTCATCAACCGGCCTTGCGCGAGAGTGCGGACGAACTGGGCAAGAAGGTCATGGCAGACCCGACACCCGACAACATCAAGGCCTACACCGATGCCATGCATTGGCTGCATGAGCGGGAAAAAGTGTCGGCGAGCTACCCGGCTGTGTCGGACGACGTCACGCCACCGGGTGAATGGAGCGCTGAACAATGGGCTGCCACCCGCACGCAAGACCTGATGGAACAGGCTCATGCGCAGTCACGCGGGTTGTTCACGGTATTGGCCTGCCTTGACGATGACCTGGGTGTTTTACGTGACATCAATCATGAGCAAGAACTGATCGAGTCGCGGCATGAACAGTGGCAGGCCGATAACAACCTGCGGCTGAGTATTGGCGGGTTTGTGCGAAGTTTGATTACAGAGGATCCCGACGAAGTGATCGGTATGTTGGTTTACCGCTATCGGGAACAGGATATTGAACTGACGCGTAAGCAGGCGCAGATGTTGCTGGACACTCGTACTCGGTTAGAACAACTGGCCAGAGAGCGTTATGCCGCCAATGTGCCTGATGGATCTCCATTCACCAAGCAGCAAGCCGATATTCGACTACACGAGATACATCTTCGCGAACAGGCTGCGGTTGCGCCGATCCGCGGGTTTATACCGCTGAAGTTTCATGACGAAATTATGGAAATGGTGCTTGAGTACCAGGTTAATAAACTCAGTAACACGCACAACACTCACGCCAGCGACAAAGTCGAACAATACATCGACCTGCCCGCCATGAACCAATGGCTCGACGAAACGGCCCCGAAACACTTTGATCACCTGAAAGAGCGACACAAAGCCCTTTATGCCGATCGTGGCACTTACCTGCCGCGTCACCATAGCGGTACGTGGTTTGTGGATTATCAAGCTAGCGACCACCGCCAATGGCTGGATGAACTGGCATTGGCCTGCCTGAGCGCGCAGTGCTTGCGCACAGTTGGCGCTGAGCAATATGCGGACTATGTACGCAGTGCGGATGACGGGGCGTTAAGGCAGTTGTTTTATGGGTGGAGCCCCACACTCGAAGGCGCGGTCAATACCAACAGCCGCGCAACGGAGTTGATGGCTGCGCTAGAAGTTGAAAATCAGGCCAATGCGATGGCGGCGTTGAGCAAGGCGTTGGGGCCACAAGGTATCAATATTCTGTCTGACCTTGGTGTTAGGTCGGGTAACGTCAATAGCTTGTGGAACACCCTTTTAAAGCGCTTGGGCGCGTCGTTGCTGCTGCTTGGCAGCAAAGCGGGCGAGCCATTACAAGGGCCTTGGCTGGCGATAATGAGTGCCACCCGAGCGGGGCATCAAATTGGTTTGCGGTTAATAACCCAAGGTAAGCACCAAATGTTGGTGCAGTTTGGCAAGGCGGCAGAAGATCTTGCCCAATGGGTTAATACCACCGGTAAAGCCATCGGCCGTGGCCACATTGCAAAAATTGTCGACTCGCCCGCCGTTAAAAACAGCGGAGGCCTGATCGCTCTGACGGCGTTGCTGCTCAATAGCTGGAATGCCAGTAATTATCTGGGGCAGGCCGGAGTACTGGAGGGGATGGATCAGCAGCGAGTAAACGATACGTGGTCTGCGAATTTATATGCCGGGGCTGCCTTGATTGCGGTGATTGATAATCAGGTGAGGGGAGGGGTTAAGGAAAAAGCTTTTGCAATCAAGCTTGCCAATAATACTTGGTCTAACGTTCCTGTATTGACTCTTTTTGGTGGACTTATTGGTGGGCTTTCTGCATTTGCAGCAATTAATGAGTTCAAGTCTCTACAGAAACAATTAGAAAGCTCCCACGGTGCTATAGATCCTTGGCTGGAAATGCGTCTATACGTAGTTGGTGGGCAAGCTCTAGCCTTTGGAACTCAGGCGCTATTAGGTTTGATTTATACCTTTAAAGCTGTTTCTGGAGGGCTCACAGTAAGTGCCGCAGTTGGAGGGTATTTGATATTGATGGGGCCACTTAACTTGTTGGTTGCAGTGCTTGGCGTGTTGTACCTAATTGCTTGGTATTTTCAGCAAACTCCGATGCAAAACTTTATATATAATTGCTGCTGGTCTAAGTTTAGAGCTGGTGACTTGAGCCCAATATCATCTAAAGATCAGCGAGATGAGCTAAACCGCTTATACAATATTCTTTATATTCCTCGTGTCAGCTTTGAATTCGTAGAGCAAGGCAGTGTAATGAGTTCTTTGCAGTCAGGTGTTGTAAGCAGATCGATTAAAACGCTAACCATTGATCTGCCTGGGGCCGAGCCGAGTAATGTTTATCTGGATATCTCAATGATTGGAAATCCATTAGATATCTTAGCGATGCGTGAGCGGATAAAAAATGGTGAGGGTAAGTATTCTCATGAGGAGCCGTTGCAAGATATAGGCAATAGTTGGATTCAGGGCAGTCACTGTGAGTGGATACCGCATACTCAAGGGCAGGGTTTACGTTTGAGCAGCCCCTTCAACACGGTACCTAACCTGTTTGGCTCGCTCCCTACCACAGTGTCTCTGCGCTTGCGATACCAAACACCCTTGACCTCAATACTCGGTGCTCTCAATTTTGTGGGCGGAGATCGAGGGGTCGCATTCACATTGAGTGCTGCGAATGGAGTTGTTGCCTTGCGTGACGACCCAACCCCTGAGTTGGACAAGGCGGAGCGCTATCGACTGGGCGACCAGCAATATTCAGTTTTCTTGCAGCCTGGAGTGAAACGATGAATGCTCCAGCCGCTGGTACGAGAAAAAAAGGGTTTTTTTCGCAACAGGATTACTTCGCTCCCTTACCTATACCAACGGGAGAGAAACCAATGGATGTTATGAATGCTGTTTGGCGTAAAAATGATATTTTTATAGATGTTGGAAATTTCAATATTGGATCTGGCGTTATGGTTTTATGGCCGATGATTGTTATGTGTCTGTCTGTGGCTTATTTTACGGGCGATATATACGACTTTATGTTGGGGGCGTATATGACAGGTGTTCCAATACTTATGCTGATTTATATGCTTTACCGCCCAACCCCCTTACCCATTCGCTTTAATCGCCAACGCCGTGAAGTCTGCGTACCACGTAAGGATAGCGAGTATTGGATTGTGCCCTGGGAAACGGTAACCGCCGCTTCGGCGCAGAGTTCTTCAGTCAGTCAAGCAGGTCGAAATACCTCAGGAATGCTGTTTATAGGCTTTGATAATCCAGACCCTCATGCTGAAGAAGATAACAAGCACTTTTACTGGGGTTTTAATTGCGGGGGTAATGAAGCGGCAATGTCAATGTGGGAGTGCATGCGGAGTTTTATGGAGATTGGTCCTCATGCATTACCGCAAACGAATGACTTTGAAGGCAGTCGTGGCAGTTTGAAAGGGCGAGGAATTATCTGGGGCACTTGCTGTGAATACGCAAAAGGTATTTGGCTCCATTTGCGCGAGGGTGAGTTTTTTAAGGCCGCGTGGTTATTTATCGGCATCTTCATTTTCGGCGGCCCCATCGTCTTCATGCTGCAAACCTGGAAGCTCTCCCCGCCACCAACCTTTGACCACCCCGACATCATCGAATGGTCCAAACCCCTCCCCCCCGAGCAATGGGCCAAGCGCTCCCCGGAGCTGGAACTCGCCATCGCCCGGCGCGAAGCTGAATTGGCTGCGCAAGCTGGTTGATCTGCACAAACAAAACGGGGGAGGCGCGACAGGTGTCATGCCTCCCCCGTGGGGAACAGCGGGGCTGTTTAGATCCCGTACTGCGCCCGGTAGGCTTCAACGGCTGGCAGGTATTGCTTCAAGGTTTCGTCTTCGGCCAGGAATTGCAGCACCTGGGTCAACGACACGATGCTGACCACCGGGATGCCGAAGTCGCGCTCGACTTCCTGGATGGCCGACAGCTCGCCGTTGCCGCGCTCCTGGCGGTTGAGGGCAATCAGTACGCCCGCCGCTTTGGCACCTTGGGCGTCAATGATTTGCATGACTTCACGGATGGCGGTACCGGCCGTGATTACGTCATCGATGATCAGAATATCGCCTTCAAGCGGCGAGCCGACCAGGCTGCCACCTTCACCGTGGGCCTTGGCTTCTTTGCGGTTAAAGCACCATGGCATGTCGAGATCATGGTGCTCGGCCAGGGCGACGGCGGTGGTCGCGGCCAAAGGGATGCCTTTGTAAGCCGGGCCAAACAGCACGTCGAAATCAATGCCGCTGTCAACGATGGCGGCGGCATAGAAGCGCCCCAGTTGAGCCAGCGCGGAGCCGGTGTTGAACAGGCCGGCATTGAAGAAGTAGGGGCTGGTACGCCCGGACTTCAGGGTGAACTCACCGAAGCGCAAAACGCCGCGATCAATGGCAAAACGGATAAAGTCGCGCTGATACGCTTGCATGAAAATGGCCCCAGATACCACGGATTTAGCTAATTAGTAAGACGGCGTGTATCATACACGCACGTGATTTTTGGGGCCATTTATGCGGATCATCAGTGTGAACGTCAATGGTATTCAGGCGGCAGTCGAGCGCGGTTTGCTCAGTTGGCTGCAAGCTCAGAATGCCGACGTTATCTGCCTGCAGGACACCCGCGCCTCCGCCTTTGAACTGGACGATCCAGCCTACCAGCTGGATGGCTACTTTCTGTACGCGTGCGAAGCTGAAGTCCCTGCCCAAGGCGGTGTGGCTTTGTACTCGCGGTTGCAGCCGAAAGCAGTCATCACTGGGCTTGGCTTCGAGACGGCCGATCGCTACGGGCGCTACCTGCAAGCCGATTTCGATAAGGTCAGCATCGCGACCTTGCTGCTTCCTTCGGGGCAGAATGGCGATGAAGACTTGAACCAGAAGTTCAAGCTAATGGACGATTTTGCACGCTATCTGGATAAGCAGCGTCGCAAGCGTCGTGAGTACATTTACTGCGGCTCGTTGTACGTGGCGCAGCAGAAGCTCGACATTAAAAACTGGCGTGACAGCCAGCAGTCTCCTGGTTTCCTGGCGCCTGAACGGGCCTGGATGGATGAGATTGTCGGCAACATGGGCTATGTCGATGCCCTGCGTGAAGTCAGTCGTGAAGGCGATCAGTACAGCTGGTGGCCGGACAACGAACAGGCCGAGATGCTGAATCTGGGCTGGCGTTTCGACTACCAGTTGTTGACCCCGGGTTTGCGCCGCTTTGTTCGCAGCGCTCGCTTGCCGCGTCAGCCACGCTTCTCGCAACACGCGCCGTTGATCGTGGACTACGACTGGACACTCACTATCTAAGTGTTCTTTCGCTGTCATAAAAATGCCCGTATCCCACGATACGGGCATTTTTTTTGGCGGCTAAGCCTGCAAGTGCAGCGCCCGACGGAGCATTTGAGGTGGCTGGCCAAAGGCGCGGATAAAGGCTCGACGCATGCGCTCCGGGTCGCCAAAACCGCTCTCACGCGCCACGCTGTCGATACTGTGGGCGCCGGACTCAAGCATCAAACGGGCCGCCTCAAGGCGCAGGTTCTCGATGGCCTTGGCCGGGGACTGGCCCGTTTCACTGCGAAACAGGCGACTGAACTGGCGAGGGCTCAAGTGGGCGACCTCGGCCAATTGCTCGACCGACAGCTCTTCGCGCAGGTGCTCCTTGGCGTAGGTCAGCGCGGTTTGCACGCGGTCGGACTTTGGCTCGAGTTCCAATAACGCGGAAAACTGCGACTGCCCGCCAGCGCGGCGATGGTAAACCACCAGCTTTCTGGCCACGTCGCGCGCTACTTCTGCGCCCAAATCCTGCTCCACCAAGGCCAGGGCCAGATCAATGCAGGCGGTCATGCCCGCGCTGGTCCATAGCTTGCCGTCGACCGTGAAAATGCGGTCCTCTTCCAGCTTTACCTTGGGAAACGCCTCGCGAAAGGTGTGGGCGTGAAACCAGTGCGTGGTGGCTTTGCGGCCATCCAGCAAACCTGCGGCTGCCAGCAGAAATGAGCCGGTACAGGCGGAAGCCAGGCGACGCGATGTAATCAGGGTGTCCTGCAAAAAAGGGATCAGCGCCGGTGTGGGTTCTATCAATTGGTTGTCGCCCAGCACCAGCACCGTGTCATAACTGCGTTGCTTGAATGCCTGCGTCTCGACGCTAAAACCCATGGAGCTGGGCACCAGGCCGCCCTGCTCAGAGATCAAATCCACGCGATAGAACGATTGCCCGCTGAGCAGGTTGGCAAACTCAAAGATGGTGCTGGTGGACAGGCAAAGCATCTGAAAGCCGGGCGACAGAAGAATACCGATGGTGACCATAAGCATGTCCTGAAAGGTGGGATATATGACATTGCTGACATCACCATACGCTCATAACCTGAACCCCAACAAGGCCGACTCCTTACCCGGCCATTTTGGAGCAAGCGTGATGAGTGAACACAAAGGCTATGCCCTGGTTACGGGCGCTTCCTCGGGGATTGGTGCGGTGTATGCCGATCGTTTGGCGCAGCAGGGCTACGACCTGATTCTGGTGGCCCGCAACCAGCAGCGGCTGGAAGGTCTGGCGGCCCGGTTGACCGCGCAAACCCGGCGCGATGTTCAGGTGGTGGTCGCTGACCTCAACCAGCCTGACGATTTGGCGCGTGTCGCCGCCCTTTTGCAAGACGACAAGCGCATCAGCCTGTTGGTCAATAACGCGGGCGTGGGGGCGGGGGGCACATTGCTGGAGTCTTCTGCTGAAGCAATGGACGCGATGATTTTGCTCAACGTGCTGGCGCTGACGCGTCTGGCAAAAGCCGCTGCCGGTAACTTCGTCGAACAGGGCCGTGGCACGATCATCAACATTGCTTCAGTCGTCGCCGTGGCGCCGACATTGCTCAATGGCGTATATGGCGCAACCAAAGCCTACGTGCTGGCCTTCAGCGAATCGCTGCGCCACGAACTCAGTGATAAAGGGGTAAACGTGCACGTCGTGCTGCCGGGTGCGACGGCGACCGAGTTTTTTGCAGCGGCTGGTATGTCGGTAGATGCTTTGCCGAAGACGATGGTCATGACCACCGAGAAGCTGGTCGATGCGGCGTTGGCGGGCTTGGCCCAAGGTGAGGCTGTGACGGTACCGTCTTTGCCGGACAGCGCAGATTGGGCGGCCTTTGAGGCGGCGCGCCATGCGCTGTTGCCTAACCTCTCACGCAGCGAACCCGCCGCCCGCTACGGCGTAACAAGCGCCTGATAACCCGTAGGAGCGAGCTTGCCTCGCGATCTTTTGATCTAAAAAGGTCGCGAGGCAAGTCTGTGGCTTACTTGATCGGCCGCCAGGTGAAAGGGTAGCGGTAGGCCACCCCGTCATTGGCTTTGACCCCGGCAATCACCACCAGCACCACGGCGCCGATGAACAGCAGGCCGAGCAAGACGAAGCCAATCAGTACGAACATCAGCACGTAGCAAATGGCCGAAGCAATCGCCACGGTGATCTGAAAGTTCAGCGATTCTTTGCCCTGCTCGTCAATAAAGGGATCGCTTTCGCGCTTGAGCTGCCAAATGATCAGCGGCCCAATCAGGTTGCCAAACGGAAACCACATCCCCAGAAACGCCGCAAAGTGACAAAACATTGCCCATTGGCGAGCTTCGCGGCTCGGTTTGGGGTTTGAAAGGTCGAGCTCTGTCATGGCGTTCTCCTGTCGGTCATCAAGGGCTTGGCGATCAGTCAGCCAGCGCCGCTTGTTGCAGTGCGAAGATCTCGGTCATGCCTTGTTGAGCCAATGCCAGCATGGCGTTCAGTTCGGCAGGCTGGAACGGCGCGCCTTCGGCTGTGCCCTGAACCTCAATAAAACCACCGGTGCTGGTCATCACGACGTTCAAGTCGGTTTCGGCTGCCGAGTCTTCAGGGTAGTCCAGATCCAGCACCGGCTCGCCCTGATACATGCCCACCGATACAGCGGCGATCATTTGCTTGATCGGGTCGCCGCCTTTGAGGCCGCCACGCTTTTTGATCACTTTGAGGGCGTCAACCAGAGCCACCATGGCGCCGGTGATCGACGCGGTGCGGGTGCCGCCGTCGGCCTGGATCACGTCGCAATCGACGTACAGGGTGATGTCGCCCAGTTTGGACATGTCCAGCGCGGCGCGCAGCGAACGGCCGATCAGGCGCTGGATTTCGAGGGTGCGACCGCCTTGCTTGCCACGGCTGGCTTCACGCTGGTTACGCTCGCCGGTGGCGCGCGGCAACATGCCGTATTCAGCGGTCAACCAGCCTTGGCCCTGACCTTTAAGGAAGCGCGGTACGCCGTTCTCGACGCTTACGGTGCAGATGACTTTGGTGTCACCGAACTCGACCAGTACAGAACCCTCTGCGTGTTTGGTGTAGTTGCGGGTGATGCGGATCGGGCGGAGCTGATCGGCAGCGCGACCACTTGGACGTTTCATGTGGGATACCTGTACGGGACGGAAAACTGCCGAGCATTATAAAGGCCGTGACCGATCCGGGCACATTTAAAACGCAATCCAGTGTTGTAGCGCCTTTACGACAGACGCCATTTGGGGCCATCCGCTGCACTGCGCTACAATCCGCCCCCTTAATAGCCGCCCGGCTTCACTCATCAGATCGCGAGGTACCTCCATGGTGCACAGCATGACCGCCTTTGCCCGCGTCGAAAGCGCCGGCACTCAGGGAACCCTGAGCTGGGAGCTGCGTTCGGTCAACAGCCGCTACCTGGAGCCGCACCTGCGCTTGCCAGAGTCTTTCCGCGAACTTGAAGGGGCGGTGCGTGAAGCGCTGCGCCAAGGTATTTCCCGGGGCAAGCTGGAGTGCACCTTGCGCTTCACCGAAGAAAGCACCGGCAAACCGCTGCAGGTTAACCGCGAGCGCGCCGCGCAACTGGTGGCCGCTGCCGAGACCATTGCCAGCCTGATCAAGCAGCCCGCGGCCCTCAATCCTCTCGAAGTGCTGGCCTGGCCCGGCGTGCTGGTGGCCGATGCCGCCGATCCGCAGGCCCTCAACAATCAGGCGCTGGCGCTGTTCAAGCAAGGTCTGCAAGAACTCAAAAACGGCCGTGAGCGCGAAGGCGCCGAGCTGGCGCGCTTGATCAGTGACCGTTTGAGCGCCATTGAAAGCGACGTAGAGACCCTGCGTGAGCTGGTCCCGCAAATGCTCGCCACCCAGCGGCAGAAGGTGCTTGATCGCTTTGCCGACATGAAAGCCGAGCTGGACCCCCAGCGCCTTGAGCAAGAAATGGTCTTGCTCGCGCAAAAGAGTGACGTCGCAGAAGAGCTGGACCGTCTGAGCACCCACATTCTGGAAGTGCGGCGCGTGCTCAAGTCGGGCGGTGCTGCCGGCCGTCGGCTCGACTTCCTGATGCAAGAACTCAACCGGGAGGCCAACACCCTCGGTTCCAAGGCATTCGATCCGCGCAGCACCCAGGCTGCGGTCAACCTCAAAGTGTTGATCGAGCAGATGCGCGAACAAGTACAGAATATTGAGTAAGGCTTCCCCCGACATGACCCACAGCACTGGCACTCTCTACATTATTTCTGCGCCTTCAGGGGCCGGGAAAAGCAGCCTGGTCAAGGCCCTGATCGACATTGAGCCGCAGATCCGCGTCTCGGTGTCACACACCACCCGGGCCATGCGCCCCGGCGAAGAGAACGGTGTGCACTATCACTTCGTCGAGCGCGAAGAGTTCGTGAAAATGATCGAGCACGGTGATTTTCTTGAGCGTGCTGAAGTGTTTGGCAACCTGTATGGCACCTCGCAAAGCTACTTGCAGCAGACGCTGGATGAGGGTCACGACCTGATTCTGGAAATCGACTGGCAAGGTGCCGAGCAGGTTCGCAAACTGATGCCTCAGGCACGTTCGATCTTTATCCTGCCGCCGAGCCAGCAAGCCCTGCGTGATCGCCTGGACAATCGCGGGCAGGACAGTGCCGAGATTATTGACGGCCGTATGCGCGAAGCCGTGAGTGAAATGAGCCACTACGTCGACTACGACTACCTGATCATCAACGACGACTTTGCCGTGGCACTGGATGACTTGAAGGCCATTTTTCATGCCAGTCGTCTCCAGCAAAAGCGCCAACAGCAGCGCTACGGTAAATTGCTGGCCGAATTGCTCGGTTAATCAGCGCTTCCCAAAACCCCTGCAAGGGCTTTACATTGGCACTTACAGAGACATTGGGCAGGGTGAGTGAAAAATCAGCGCTTCCCTAATGGCTGGTGATTTTTTAAACTGTCGAGTCCGCTCGCCCATCCGGGCAGCGCGCACATTGTATTTGCTACGAGGAAGACCATGGCCCGCGTAACCGTTGAAGACTGCCTAGAACACGTGGATAACCGCTTTGAGCTGGTCATGCTGTCTACCAAGCGTGCCCGTCAACTGGCCACCGGTGGTAAAGAGCCTCTGGTTCAGTGGGAAAACGACAAGCCTACCGTTGTTGCCCTGCGCGAAATCGCAGAAGGCCTGATGAGCTACGAGTTTATCGCCAACGCTGAAATCGTCGAAGACGAACCGCTGTTTGCAGCGTTCGAGGACGAGTCCAACGAGGCGAACTAAGCCTATGCCCGGTCGACGTAGTACGGCGAAGGGTTCACAGTTTTGGCAGGAGGCTCCCTCATGCCGAGCATAGACGCCCTCGCCGACAGCTTGTCGACCTACCTCAGTGCGGACCAGGTCAATCTGGTCCGACGAGCGTATTTCTACGCAGAACAAGCCCACGACGGCCAACGCCGACGTAGCGGCGAGCCTTATGTCACGCACCCGCTGGCAGTGGCAAACATCCTTGCCGACATGCATATGGACCATCAAAGCCTGATGGCGGCCATGCTGCATGACGTGATCGAAGACACCGGTATTGCCAAAGAAGCGCTGGTTGCGCAGTTCGGTGAAACCGTGGCCGAACTGGTCGATGGCGTCAGCAAGCTGACTCAGATGAACTTCGAAACCAAAGCCGAAGCCCAAGCTGAAAACTTCCAGAAAATGGCCATGGCCATGGCCCGCGACATTCGCGTGATTCTGGTCAAGCTGGCGGACCGCTTGCACAACATGCGTACCCTCGAAGTGTTGTCCGGCGAAAAACGCCGGCGGATTGCCAAGGAAACCCTGGAAATCTACGCGCCCATCGCCAACCGGCTGGGCATGCACAACATTCGTATCGAATTCGAAGACCTCGGTTTCAAGGCGATGTACCCGATGCGCTCGGCGCGCATTTATCAGGCGGTCAAGCGCGCCCGGGGTAATCGCAAAGAGATCGTCAACAAGATTGAAGAGTCCCTCAGCCACTGTCTGGCCGTCGACGGCATTCAGGGCGAAGTGAGCGGGCGGCAAAAGCACATCTACGGCATCTATAAAAAGATGCGTGGCAAGCGTCGGGCGTTCAACGAGATCATGGACGTGTACGCGTTCCGCATCATCGTCGACAAAGTGGACACCTGCTACCGCGTGCTGGGCGCTGTACATAATTTGTACAAGCCGCTGCCGGGCCGTTTCAAGGACTACATCGCAATCCCTAAAGCCAACGGCTATCAGTCGCTGCATACCACGCTGTTTGGCATGCACGGCGTACCGATCGAAATTCAGATCCGTACCCGTGAAATGGAAGAAATGGCCAACAACGGCATCGCCGCGCACTGGCTGTACAAATCCAGTGGCGACGAGCAGCACACCGGGACTCACGCCCGTGCGCGGCAATGGGTCAAGGGCGTGCTCGAGATGCAGCAGCGCGCCGGCAACTCCCTCGAATTTATCGAAAGCGTAAAAATCGACCTGTTCCCGGACGAGGTCTACGTCTTTACGCCCAAAGGCCGGATCATGGAGCTGCCCAAAGGCTCCACAGCGGTCGACTTTGCCTACGCGGTACACACCGACGTCGGCAACAGCTGCATTGCCTGCCGGATCAACCGTCGCCTCGCGCCGCTGTCCGAGCCACTGCAAAGCGGCTCCACGGTCGAGATCGTCAGTGCGCCGGGCGCACGCCCGAACCCGGCCTGGCTCAACTTTGTGGTCACCGGCAAGGCGCGCACGCACATTCGCCACGCGCTCAAACTGCAACGCCGTTCCGAGTCCATCAGCCTCGGCGAGCGTTTGCTGAACAAAGTGCTTAACGGCTTTAACAGCGCGCTGGACAAGATCCCCGCCGAACGCGTTCAGGCCATGCTCCAGGAATATCGCCTGGAACACATCGAAGACCTGCTTGAAGACATTGGCCTGGGCAACCGCATGGCGTATGTCGTGGCCCGACGTTTGTTGGGCGAGGGCGAGCAACTGCCGAGCCCCGAAGGCCCGCTGGCGATTCGTGGCACAGAAGGCCTGGTGCTCAGCTACGCCAAATGCTGTACGCCGATTCCGGGCGACCCGATTGTCGGCCACCTGTCGGCGGGCAAAGGCATGGTCGTGCACCTGGACAACTGCCGCAATATCAGTGAAATCCGTCATAACCCTGAAAAATGCGTCCAGCTATCATGGGCCAAGGACGTTACCGGCGAATTCAACGTCGAATTGCGCGTCGAGCTGGAACACCAGCGCGGCCTGATCGCCTTGCTGGCCAGCAGCGTCAACGCCGCCGACGGCAACATCGAAAAAATCAGCATGGACGAACGCGATGGTCGAATCAGCGTGGTCCAACTGGTAGTCAGCGTGCACGACCGTGTGCACCTGGCGCGCGTGATCAAAAAACTGCGCGCCCTTACCGGGGTCATCCGCATCACTCGTATGCGTGCGTAGCCACCTAATTACAAGGAGTCACCCATGTCCAAGACTGTAATCACCAGCGATAAGGCACCTGCAGCGATCGGTACTTACTCTCAGGCGATCAAAGCTGGCAATACCGTCTACATGTCCGGTCAAATCCCGCTGGACCCAAAAACCATGGAACTGGTTGAAGGCTTTGAAGCCCAGACCGTTCAGGTGTTCGAAAACCTGAAGTCGGTAGCTGAAGCAGCGGGTGGCTCGTTCAAAGACATCGTCAAGCTGAACATCTTCCTGACCGACCTGAGCCACTTCGCCAAGGTCAACGAGATCATGGGCAAGTACTTCGAACAGCCGTATCCGGCACGCGCAGCCATCGGCGTTGCCGCTCTACCAAAGGGTTCGCAAGTCGAGATGGACGCCATTCTGGTACTCGAGTAATACCCTCGGCGCAGCACATTCATGCTGCGCCAACCCCCTCGCTTCTCCCCCCGCTTTAAAAGGATTCCACTATGCGCAAAGCGCTAGCCTTGTCACTGCTCGCCGTATTATTGGGCGGCTGTGCCAGCGAACCTGCACCCCGCGATATCAGTGGCGTCTGGATTAACCAGGGCGCAATCGATGAAGCTGCCAAAGGCGGCAACCTGCGTGAAGCCTTACTGGCTAACGGGCCGAACCTTGAATGGGACATCGACGCTAAAAACGCCAAAGCCAACTACACCAACGGCTTTGAGTGGGTCGAAGGCAAATTGACGCCTGGCCACAAGGGCGCCTGGCAAGTGGCGGTGTATGGCAGTTCGGCCATTGAGCTTGATGTGCAGGGCGCAGAGCTGGTCCAGGCCGCTTCAGACGCCGACCCTCAGCAGTCCTTTGTGCGTACGCCCCTAAAGCTGAGCAGTGATGCCCCGTTGGGCACGAATTTCGAGTACGCGCTCAAGGCGGCCTATCTGGGCGGTCAGTGGCGTGTGATCAGCGGCCTGGGGCAGGGCAATACCGTGACCTTTATGCCGGACGGTCAAGTCAAAGGCCTGCCCAACAACAACGCCTACGCGCTGTGCATGGCGGGCGACTGTGCGTCCATGAGTGGCGAATACGACAGCCTGTGGCTGCAACAGGACGAAATCGGCGCCGCGCATATCTTTGTGCGAAACGGCAACCGGCTTGAAATCTTCCAGGCGCTGGACTCCGCCAAGCCTGACGAAATGCCCCAGCTCTACCCAGGCAAACAGGAATGGGTGCTGGAGAAACAGCCCGCTATGTAAACAGGCGTAGGAGCTGCCGAAGGCTGCGATCTTTTGATCTTCAAATGATCGCAGCCTTCGTACCTCGACAGCTCCTACGGTTTAACAGCGTCGAGAATCGCGGCATAGCCTTCGCGGTAGCTTGGGTAGCGCGGCTCCCAGCCCAAGGCTTTAGCCCGTGCGTTACTGCAACGCTTACTGCCCGCACGGCGCACGCTCGCCTCTTCGGCCCATTCGGTCACACCCAGGCGCTCACGCAACCAGTCCACCACCTCGGCCAGCGGCGCGGGCGCGTTGTCGACACCGATGTAGCAGTCGTCCAGCGTTTTGCCCTGATCAGCCGCTTCCAGCAAAAAGGCCAGCAGCCCGGCAGCGTCATCGGCGTGAATGCGGTTGCCGTACAGCGGCGGATTGACCGCAACCCGATAACCCTTGCGCACTTGCCCCAGCAGCCATTCCCGGCCTGGCCCGTAAATGCCGGTCAGGCGCACGACACTGGCGGGCACACCGCTGCGCAGCGCCAATTGCTCGGCATCGAGCATGATGCGGCCGGAGTAATTGGTGGACTCGGCAGGGGAGGTTTCATCGACCCATTCCCCGTCTTGCTGCACATAAACGCCGCTGCTGGACACAAACAACAGGCGCTTGGGCTGCTGGTTATGCTGTTTGAGCCAGCTCAAGGTGTGCTTCAAACCCTCAACATAAGCCGCCTGATAACCCGCCTCGTCGTGTTCGGTGGCCGCAGTGCTGTACACCAGGTAATCAATCTGGCCGGTCGGCCAGTCAGCCGGGCATGCCTCATTGAACAGGTCGCCTGCGACACCGATGACGCCTGCCGGCAAGCGATCGATGGAGCGGCGCAGCCCATAGACTTGCCAGCCTTTATCGAGCAACTGAGTGGCCAAGCGACTTCCGACATCACCGCAACCGACGATCAACGCTGTGGCATTGGACATCTCAAAACTCCTTACTAAATGTTACAAAAATGGCTGAACGGACACGACCAAGGTCGTGACATTTGAAAAAAACAAGTGCATTCGCTTTTGTTAACAAGAATTACTTGCAATAATAACGCATCGTTTGCCCTGGGTCTCAAGACGCGCTGTAGGGCAATTCTTCTTTTCTTTCTTCAGGTCCGGCTAGCATGACACGCAATCAACCCACCGCTTCGCCAACCCAGCTTTCGAGCCCTTCACGTCTATGGCGTGGGCTTGCGGCGCTGATGTTCAGCTTCTTGCTGGCACCTGCTGCGGCCTTTGCCGATGAGCCTGCTGCCCCCGCTGCACATTCTGCGACCGAAGCTGCGGCCCCGGCGCCTGTTGCTGCCCCTGTCGCGACCGACCCTGCCCTGGCAGAAGGCGCTGGCGCACCGGCCGAAGATGCACCACAAGTGATCGCCGAAGAAGACAACAGCCTGGGCATGGCCCACGACCTGTCCCCATGGGGCATGTACAAAAACGCTGACATCATCGTAAAAATCGTGATGATCGGCCTGGCCATTGCGTCGATCATCACCTGGACCATCTGGATTGCCAAAGGCTTTGAAGTCCTGGGCGCCAAGCGTCGTCTGCGCGGTGAAATCGCCAACCTGAAAAAAGCCCGTACCCTTCAGGAAGCCAGCGAAACTGCTGCCAAAGAAGGCACCCTCGCGCACCTGCTGGTACAAGACGCGATGGAAGAAATGCGCCTGTCGGCCAATAGCCGTGAGAAAGAAGGCATCAAGGAACGTGTGAGCTTCCGTCTTGAGCGCCTGGTAGCGGCCTGCGGTCGTAACATGAGCAGCGGCACCGGCGTGCTGGCAACCATCGGTTCCACCGCCCCGTTCGTCGGTCTGTTCGGTACCGTGTGGGGCATCATGAACTCCTTCATCGGTATCGCTAAAACCCAAACCACCAACCTGGCTGTGGTTGCTCCGGGTATTGCCGAGGCCTTGCTGGCCACTGCACTGGGCCTGGTTGCAGCGATCCCTGCGGTAGTGATTTACAACGTCTTCGCCCGCTCCATCACCGGCTACAAAGCTCAGGTGGCTGATGCGTCGGCAGAAGTGTTGCTGCTGGTTAGCCGTGACCTCGATCACCTGCCGCCCGAGCGCAGCTCGCAACCGCACATGGTGAAAGTGGGGTAATCGGCCATGGGCCTGCATTTAAAAGAAGGCGATGACGATCTCGCCGAGAACCATGAAATCAACGTCACCCCCTTTATTGACGTGATGCTGGTGCTGTTGATCATCTTCATGGTGGCCGCACCGCTGGCCACTGTGGATATCAAGGTTGACCTGCCCGCTTCTACCGCCAAGCCGGCGCCGCGGCCAGAGAAACCGGTGTTCCTCAGCGTCAAGGCTGACCAGCGCCTGTACCTGGGCGAAGAGCCGGTCACGGTTGAGGCGTTGGGTCCGACCCTGGATGCCAGGACTCACAACAACAAAGACACGACGATCTTCTTCCAGGCCGACAAAGGCGTGGACTACGGTGACTTGATGAGCGTGATGGATGCACTGCGCGCAGCCGGTTACTTGAAGGTAGGTCTGGTCGGATTAGAGACGGCAGCCAAGAAATGACCATAGCGCGCCAAAAGATGACGCGTTACGCAATCAGCTTGGCCGTGGTGTTGGGTGTCCATGCAGTGGCAGTGATTCTTGCCCTGCAATGGTCCAACCCACGGGCTATCGAACTTCCACCGCAAGCCATGATGGTTGATCTGGCGCCGATGCCAGCACCACCACCGCCTGCGCCGCCGAAAGTGGTGACACCACCGCAACCACCGGCCCCAGTGGAAGAGTTGCCGATACCCAAGCTGGCTGAAGCGCCCAAGCCGAAGATCGCTGTTCCAAAACCGGTCAAACCCAAGCAAAAGCCTCAACCGCCCAAGCCTGTGGAAAAACCTGATCCGGTCAAAGAAAAGCCGTCAGAAGAGAAACCAAGCGACGCCACGCCGACCAAAGCGCCGACTGAGAAGTCTGCTGCACCGGCTCCTGGCCCGTCGCCACAACAACTGGCTGCCAAAGCCAGCTGGGAAGGTACGTTGCTGGCCCACTTGGGCAAGTACAAGAAGTACCCACCAGCGGCGCAGTCGCGGGGCAAGGAAGGTCTGAACCGTCTGCGCTTCGTGGTCGACGCTGAAGGCAAGGTGCTGTCCTACGAGTTGGTAGGCCGCTCCGGCAACGCGGATCTGGACCGGGCCACCCTGGAAATGATTCGCCGGGCACAGCCATTGCCCAAGCCGCCGCCAGAAATGCTGACCAACGGCAGCATCGAAATCGTGGCACCGTTCGTTTATTCCATCGATAAACGTCGGCGTTAACACCAAAAAGGGCACCTCAGGGTGCCCTTTTTGCATGTTGGCCCCGCCCCTGTAGCCGCTGACGAGGTACGAAGGCTGCGATGCGGGCCGCAGGACCGCCGTTCGGGGTCGCTTCGCAACCCATCGCAGCCTCATGCTTCGTCAGCGACTACAAAGCAGCGGATGAAACCTGCCGCAGTCACTGTGGTTCCCCGGGCAATGAGTGATAACGTGCGTCTATCGATTGCAGCCGTTATGCTTGGCTCGTCAATACAGGGACGCCCGCTATGACTCTTACTGAATTGCGCTACATCGTTACGCTCGCCCAAGAACAACACTTCGGCCATGCCGCCGAGCGTTGCCACGTCAGCCAGCCGACGCTGTCAGTGGGCGTGAAAAAACTGGAAGACGAACTCGGTGTGCTGATTTTCGAGCGCAGCAAAAGCGCTGTGCGTCTCACGCCAGTGGGTGAAGGCATCGTTGCCCAGGCGCAAAAGGTGCTTGAGCAAGCCCAGGGGATTCGCGAACTGGCTCAGGCCGGCAAGAACCAACTGACCGCGCCGCTCAAAGTAGGGGCGATTTACACCGTTGGCCCGTACCTTTTCCCACATCTTATTCCGCAACTGCATCGGGTCGCCCCGCAAATGCCGTTGTACATCGAAGAAAACTTCACACACGTGCTGCGCGACAAACTGCGCAACGGCGAGCTGGACGCGATCATCATCGCGCTGCCTTTCCACGAAGCCGACGTGCTGACGTTGCCGCTCTACGACGAGCCGTTCTACGTGCTGATGCCGAGCGAGCACCCGTGGAGCAAAAAAGAAACCATCGACGCCAACCTGCTCAATGACAAAAGCTTGTTGCTGTTGGGTGAAGGCCACTGCTTCCGTGATCAGGTGCTTGAGGCTTGCCCCACGCTGACCAAAGGCGCTGATGGCGCCAAGCACACCACCGTGGAATCCAGCTCGCTGGAAACCATCCGCCACATGGTGGCCTCGGGTCTGGGGATTTCGATCCTGCCGTTGTCGGCGGTCGACAGCCACCATTACGCCCCCGGCATTTTGTCGGTGCGCCCGCTGACCCCGCCGGTGCCGTTTCGCACGGTAGCGATTGCCTGGCGCGCGAGCTTCCCTCGGCCAAAAGCCATTGAAATCCTCGCGGACTCGATCCGCCTGTGTTCCGTGGCCAAGCCACCTGCCGCGACGTAAGAAGCTGAAATGACTGAGTTGTCTAACGTGCCGGTCACCGTGTTCAAGGGCGTCGGTGAGGCCATGGCCGAAAAACTGGCCAAGGTCGGGCTCGAAACCGTTCAGGATGTGCTTTTCCACCTGCCATTGCGCTATCAGGACCGCACCCGTGTAGTGCCGATTGGCGCGCTGCGGCCGGGACAAGACGCCGTGGTCGAAGGCCGGGTGATCGGCCTCGACGTGGTGATGGGTAAGCGCCGTAGCCTGCTGGTGCGTATTAACGACGGCACCGGCGGCTTGAGCCTGCGTTTTTACCATTTCAGCAATGCGCAAAAAGATAGCCTCAAGCGCGGCACCGAAGTGCGCTGCTATGGCGAGGCGCGTCCCGGCGCGTCGGGGCTGGAGATTTACCACCCCGAATACCGCGCCATTACCGGTGCTGAGCCGCCACCGGTCGACACTACCCTGACGCCGATCTACCCGACCACCGAAGGCCTGACCCAGCAGCGCTTGCGCCAGCTCAGCCAGCAAAGCCTGGCCATGCTGGGGCCGCGCAGCCTGCCCGACTGGTTGCCGCCCGAACTGGCCAAGGACTACCAACTGGCGCCGCTGGACGAGGCCATTCGCTATTTGCATCAGCCGCCCGCCGATGCCGATGTTGAAGAACTCGCGCTGGGCCATCACTGGGCCCAGCACCGCCTGGCGTTTGAAGAACTGCTGACTCACCAGCTCTCGCAGCAAAGGTTGCGCGAGAGCCTGCGCTCGCAGCAAGCCCCGGCGTTGCCCAAGGCTAAAAAGCTGCCCAAGCAATACCTCGCCAACCTGGGCTTCCCGCCCACGGGCGCGCAAGTGCGGGTGGGCAACGAAATCGCCTACGACCTCAGCCAGCCCGAACCCATGCTGCGCCTGATCCAGGGCGATGTGGGCGCGGGCAAGACCGTTGTCGCAGCCCTGGCCGCCTTGCAGGCGCTGGAGGCCGGTTATCAGGTGGCCTTGATGGCGCCCACTGAAATCCTTGCCGAGCAGCATTTCATCAGCTTTAAACGCTGGCTGGAGCCGCTGGGTCTCGAAGTCGCCTGGCTGGCCGGCAAGCTCAAGGGCAAGGCGCGGGCGGCATCGCTGGAGCAAATCGCCAATGGCGCCCCCATGGTGGTCGGCACCCATGCGTTGTTCCAGGACCAGGTGCAGTTCAAGAACCTGGCGCTGGTGATCATCGACGAACAGCACCGCTTCGGCGTGCAGCAACGTCTGGCCCTGCGCAATAAAGGCGTGGGCGGGGTCATGTGCCCGCACCAGTTAATCATGACCGCCACCCCGATCCCGCGGACCCTGGCCATGAGCGCCTACGCCGACCTCGACACCTCGATCCTCGACGAGCTGCCGCCCGGCCGGACCCCGGTCAACACCGTGCTGGTGGTCGACACGCGGCGGGTTGAAGTGATTGAGCGGGTGCGCGCGGCCTGCGCCGAAGGGCGGCAGGCGTATTGGGTGTGCACCCTGATTGAAGAATCCGAAGAGATGACTTGTCAGGCCGCCGAAAGCACCTTCGAGGACCTGTCCAGCGCGCTGGGCGAGCTGCGCGTAGGTTTGATCCACGGCCGCATGAAGGCCGCCGAAAAAGCCGAAGTCATGGCTCAATTCAAAGCCGGCGAGCTGCAATTGCTGGTCGCAACCACCGTGATCGAAGTCGGCGTGGACGTGCCCAATGCCAGCCTGATGATCATCGAAAACCCCGAGCGTCTCGGCTTGTCGCAACTGCACCAACTACGCGGGCGCGTGGGCCGGGGCAGCGCGGCCAGCCATTGCGTGCTGCTCTACCATCCGCCGCTGTCACAAGTCGGACGTCAGCGTCTGGGCATCATGCGTGAAACCAACGATGGTTTTGTGATCGCTGAAAAAGACCTTGAACTGCGCGGCCCCGGCGAAATGCTCGGCACCCGGCAAACCGGGCTGCTGCAATTCAAAGTGGCCGACTTGATGCGCGATGCCGATTTGCTACCCGCCGTGCGCGACGCTGCCCTGGCGTTGCTGGAGCGCTGGCCGAGTCACGTCAGTCCCTTACTGGATCGCTGGTTACGCCATGGCCAGCAGTACGGTCAGGTGTAAAAAGATCGTTCAGTAAATACAGACGCGGCCGATCCAATACCGGGTTATCAAATTTGAGTTGCACACATCGGATGCAGACCATGAGTAAAGTCGCTATTGCCCTCGCCGTTCCGAGCACGCCACCGGTTATTCAGCAGTTGCTCAGTGAGCGGGCGGTTGCCTATCGAGAAGTCCTCGACCATCCGGGGCTCAACCCGGACAGCAAGGTCCAGGCCGTGCTGCTCGATGACACCGCTGGTGCCTTGATGGTGATGTTCGCCCAGAGCCAATTGCTTGACCTCAACCGCTTGGCCGACTTGATCGGGCGTCGCATGACCGCCGTTGCCCAAAGCCGGCTGCGCGAGATACTCGACCGCCACGGCCTGAAGCAACTGCCGGGGCTGCCGGCCATTACCCGTTCGTCTTGCCTGTACGAAGAGCAACTGCTGCAACAGCCGCTGCTGCTGATCAGCTCGGGGGAGCCGGGCTTGTTGCTGGAAGTCACCCGCGAAGATTTCCTGCGCTTGCTGGGCGTGGCCAACGCCGGGCGCTTTGGTGAGCCTCTGAGCGAGATCATCCTCAACCTGAACCGCCCTGACGACGACAGCGAAGCCATCACCCAGGCAGTCAAGGCCTTCACGGCGCGGCGCATTCAGCAGCGGCTTGAAGCCACCATTGAAATACCGCCGCTGGCAGAGAGCGTGCGCAAAATCATGCGCCTGCGGGTTGACCCTGAAGTCACCATCGATGAAATCACCAGCGTGGTGGAAACCGACCCGGCGCTGGCGGCCCAAGTCATGAGTTGGGCATCGTCGTCGTACTACGCGGCGCCGAGCAAAATCCGCTCGGTTGAGGACGCCATCGTGCGCGTGCTCGGGGTCGATCTGGTGATCAACCTGGCCTTGAGCCTGTCACTGGGTAAAACCCTGAGCTTGCCCAAGGACAACCCGCAGTCCTGCACGCCGTACTGGCAGCAGTCGATCTACACGGCGGCGGTGATTGAAGGCCTGACCCGCAGCATGCCGCGTGACAAACGCCCGGAAACCGGGCTGGCGTATCTGGCCGGGCTACTGCACAACTTCGGCTACCTGTTGCTGGCCCACGTGTTTCCGCCGCACTTTTCGCTGATTTGCCGCCACCTTGAGGTCAACCCGCACGTTAGTCACAGCGTGATTGAGCAGCACCTGCTGGGCATCAGCCGCGAACAAATGGGTGCCTGGCTGATGCGCCATTGGGGCATGCCGGATGAATTGACCGCTGCATTGCGTTTCCAACACGACCCGGACTATATCGACGCCGATGCCGAATACCCGAATCTGGTGTGCATGGCCTTGGGTTTGCTGCGCAATCGCGGGGTTGGCCACGGGGCCTATGCGCCGCTGCCTGATGCGCTGTTCGAGCGCTTGAACGTGACCCGCGAAAAAGCCGAAGACGCGGTCAACAAAGTGCTGGAAGCTGAAGTGCTGCTGCGCGAACTGGCCAACAAGTTCAGCCAGGCCTAACGCATAACCTTTCATGTGGGAGCGGGCTTGCTCGCGATATAGGCGACGCGGTGTGTCTGTAACACCGAGTCTGTCCCATCGCGAGCAAGCCCGCTCCCACAGATAGTTACCGTTGCGACTGCGAGTGTGCCTGCCCTTGCTGAATCGCCCACTGCACCACTTGCGGCATCAGCGTATCGGCTGCTTGGCCAAAGCCTGCGACAACCTGCGGCACCAGTGGATTGCTCAGCGGTTGGCGGGCTTCAAAACGCTTGGAACTGATGATGCGCTGGTCGCTGCTGCGCACCAGTCGGGCGTTGTATTGCACCAGCACTTCCGGGCTCTTGCCGTTGTAGTGCGTCTGGAACGCCAACAACTCGCCCCCTAATTCGTAATCGGACTGCAAGTTGCTGTCATCGGTGCTCAGCGCCTGCACCCGGCCGTCTTGCAAGAAGGCGTCCAGCAGGCGATTGCGTAGCAACGCCGGGCCCGGGTCGCTCCAGCGCGCGCCCTTGTAGTTGCTGATCAGGTTGCCCTCGGGCACCACGGCGATGTTCTGGCTGTTCAGCGTGTTGCTGGCCATCGGCTTTTCAAGGCGCAGCGACCACTTCACCGGGGCGCCCTGGCTGGCCGCAATCGGCGTTTGCGCATCGGGCAGGCGATACACGTCCACCACTTCGGGCTTGGGGAAAATCGAGCAAGCGCTGAGCAGGCTCAGGCTGGCGGCCAGGAAGAGGGAGCCTGCCAGGCGATAAGGTCGGATCATGGGGTGAATTCCTTGTTCTGCTCGCGGCCCAGCAAGTAACCGCTCGGGTTGGCTTCCAGACGCCGCGAAATGCCCCGCAGCGTGTTCAGCGTCTCGCGCAACTCATTGACCGCCGGGCCCAACTGATTAAGCCCTTGCAGCCCGCTGTTGAGCGAGGCTTCGTTGTTGTTGATCAGCGTGTTGATGGTCGCCGTGCTCTGCTCCAGCGAGTGCATGGCCTGCTCGGCACTGGTGAACACTTGCTTGCCCTGACTGTTGAGCAAGCCGTTGGCGTTGCGCATCAGCGCGGTGGTTTGCTCCAGCGTGGCCGAGGCTTGCTTGCCCACTTGCGACAATTGCTTGAGGGTCTGCGCAATGTCGTTGCGCTGGTCAGCAATGGCGCTGGTGGTTTGCTCAAAGTTCGACAGAGTCTTGGCCACGCTGTCGACGTTCTCATGGGAGAACAGCCGGTTGGCGTTGTGCAGCAGAATGTTGATGTTGGCCAGCATGTCGTTGCCATCGGTCAACAGTCGGGCAATAGGCGAGGGCGAGGCCACAATCACCGGCAATTTGCCGTCTTTGCCTTTGAGCATCGGGCTGCCCGGATCACCGCCGCTGAGCTGGATGATCGAGGTGCCGGTCACGCCGGTCAGTGCCAGCTTGGCCTTGGTGTCGACTTTAACCGGGGTGCCGGCGGCCAAACGAATGCGCGCCAATACGCGACGCGGGTCTTTGTCGTCCAGGCGCAGTTCAATCACGTCACCGACCTTGATCCCGTTGTATTGCACCGAGCTGCCTTTGGACAAGCCGCTGACTGCCTCGTTGAACACCACTTCGTAGTCCGTGAACGTATCGTCCATGCTCGACTTCGCCAGCCACAGGCCAAACAGCATGGCGCCTGCGACGACCAACACGCTGAACAGGCCGATCAATACATGATGGGCGCGGGTTTCCATGTCAATGCTCCTTACGCTGGGTTGCCGCTTCATACGCGGCGCGGCCACGAGGGCCATGGAAATACTCATGAATCCAAGGGTCGTCGAAGTTTTCGACTTCGGCGATTGGCGCGGCGACCAACACCCGTTTTTGCGACAACACCGCCACCCGGTCCGTGATGGTGTACAGCGTGTCGAGGTCGTGGGTGACCAAAAACACACTCAAACCCAGCGCATCGCGCAGGGTTAGAATCAGTTGGTCGAACGCCGCCGCGCCAATCGGGTCGAGCCCGGCCGTGGGTTCGTCAAGAAACAGGATGTCCGGGTCCAGCGCCAGGGCACGGGCCAGAGCGGCACGCTTAATCATCCCGCCAGACAGCGCCGAAGGGTACTTGTCGGCAGCCGACAGCGGCAGCCCGGCCAATGCCAGCTTGACCAGCGCCAGATGCTCGGCGTCGGGGCGGCTCAGCCCGGCGTGTTCGATCAAGGGCATGGCGATGTTTTCGGTGACCGTCAGCGACGAAAACAGCGCGCCTTGCTGAAACAGCACACCAAAGCGTCGCTCAATCAACGAGCGCTGGGCTTCGGGCAGGCTCAGCAGGTCTTGGCCGAACACCCGAACTTCGCCCTCTGTGGGGCGGCGCAGGCCGACAATGCTGCGCAACAGCACCGATTTGCCCGTGCCGGAGCCGCCGACCACACCGAGAATTTCGCCTTTGTACACATCCAGATCGAGGTGCTCGTGCACGGTTTGAGTGCCAAACCGATTGCACAGGTCGCGCACTTCGATCACCGCCTCGCGGGGCGTCTTCGTTGGCGTACTCACCAGCCCATCTCCATAAAGAACAGCGCGGCCACGGCGTCGAGCAGGATCACGATAAAGATCGACTGCACCACGCTGGAGGTGGTGTGCGCACCCACCGACTCGGCGCTGCCGCTGACTTTAAAGCCCTCAAGGCAACCGACGGCGGCAATCAAAAACGCAAAGAACGGCGCCTTGACCATGCCCACCAAAAAGTTTTTAACGCCGATGTCGGAGTGCAGCATCGAAATAAACATGTCCGGTGAGATACCCAGCGACACCACGCACACCACCGCGCCGCCCAAAATACCGGCCATCATGGCCAGAAAGGTCAGCATCGGCAGGGCGATCAGCAGCGCCAGCACCCGTGGCACCACCAGCAGGTCCATGGGGTCCAGGCCCAGCGTGCGGATCGCATCGATTTCTTCGTTGGCCTTCATCGAGCCTATTTGCGCGGTAAACGAACTGGCCGTCCGGCCCGCCAGCAGGATGGCGGTCAGCAGCACGCCAAACTCACGCAGAAACGAAAACGCCACCAGGTCGACGGTGTAGATCCCGGCGCCAAAATTGGCCAGTACCGTGGCCCCCAAAAACGCCACCACGGCGCCCACCATAAAGGTCAGCAGCGCCACAATCGGCGTGGCGTTGAGGCCGATCTGCTCGATCTGCGCCACCACTGGCGTGACGCGCCATTGCTTGGGGCGCAACAGGTTGCGGGCAAGGCTTTGCAGAATGACCCCGATAAAGCCCAGCAACTGCAGGGTGTCTTGCCAGAGCTTGTACACCGCGCTGCCGATGCGGCTTAGCAGCAAAAGGCCGATATTGATTTCGACCGCTTTGACCGGCACGCAGAAGTCACGCATCGACGAATACACGGTTTGCAGCAGGGCGCGGTCGGCTTCGGGGAGTTTGGTGGCGCTGTCGGCCAGTTGGCTGACGCGCTCGGCGCCCAGCAACTCGACCAGCAGCGACGCGCCTGCAGTGTCCAGGCGGGACACGTCGTCGAGGTCAATGTGGGTACTGGCGTCGTATTTGCCCGCGAGCTGTTCAGTCAGCTTTTTCAGCCGGGCATAATTGGCCAGCGTCCATTGGCCACTGATTATCAGCCGCGCAGGATTACTTGACGTGTCTAGTTGGGCATCGCCCGCCATGGCAGTAATAGTCGTAGGCTCCATGCTCAGTACGCTTAAACGCAGACCTTATGTAATAGCACACTCTTGTAAAAGTGTTTCAGTTTGCCTGTACATCGGTGGGCGTGGATTGATCTGTGTCGGTGACTTTGAAGCGCAGCACACCAATCATCTGCCCGTCTTCGGTCAACACTTTGACTTGCCAGCGCCCGACCGGGTTGGGCGGGAAGTTCAATTTGTGGGTCCAGGCCCGGTAGCCTTCCTTGCGTCCGCCATGAATATCCAGGGCGATGCGGTCCACCTCTTGGCCATTGAGCAGCCACACGTGGTAGATCCTCTCGTTGAGGCCACGGGGCGCATTGATCGAGGTGTAGGCATACAAACCCTGGCTGCGCAGCTGGCTGACGCTGATCTGCTCGATACTCTCGCCGGGCGTGCGGCTCTGGACTTGCGTCGTGACCGCGACTTCGGTCATCCACAGCGTCGCGGGCGGCACCCACGAGCGTAGCAGCCAGCCCGTCGCCCCCAGCGCGATGACGATCAGCGGCAACACCAGCCAGCCACGCCAGGTTTTCAGCGGCAGGCTGACCGCCATGCTGGGGATGGAAAGCAGCACGGCGGCACCCAGCGCCAACTTGTAGCTCTCGGCGGTGGTCAGATTAAGGATGATCGGCAAAGCGGTCAGCAACGCCGCGAACAACGCCAGCGTGTGCATGCCCAGGTACAGCCAGCGCCGTGGCGCCAGCCATTTGTAATACAGCGGGTCGGTGATGGTCACCAGCGCGGCGGCGCCCAGCAGGCCGGTAAACACCAGTTGGCCGCTGTTCCAGGTGGTGGTGATGAAAAAGAACGGCAGGACGAAAAACAGGCTTTCCTGATGGATCATCTGCGTTGCATAGCGCAGCAAAGGCGGTGGGATTTCGCGTTTAAAGACGCGGGCAAACCATTGGGTCAGGGTGTTTTCCAGCATCAGCCAGACCCAGCTCACCACCAGGATCACCGCGATCCAGCGGGCCATGCCTTGCTGGCGGTCCACCAGAATAAAACTGCCCACACCCGAGCAAAAACCGAACAGCGCAATCAGCCCTGGGTAACGCTTCATCAACTCCAGGACGCGCTGTACGTAGTGGTTCCAGTTTGGCATTCGGTGATTCACATTCTGCGTAGGAAAAATCCACAACAGAATAACGGTTTAGCGCGGTTGGCGTCCGGGGGATTGCACGGTGGTGGTCTCATCGCGAGCAAGCCCGCTCCCACAAGGTCAGTGCAAAACCTGTGGGAGTGGGCTTGCCCGCGATAAGATCGGCGCGGTTTTATGGATTAACGCACGATGCTTTCGAAGCGGCTGGCGCCCGGCAGTTCCAGCACCAGCTCATCGCCCACGTTCAGCGGGCCAACACCCACCGGGGTGCCGGTCATGATCACGTCGCCCGCTTGCAGCGAGAAGCACCCGGCCATGTACTGAATCATCGGCACAATCGGGTTGAGCATCATGTTGCTGTTGCCGTCCTGGCGCACTTCGCCGTTGATGGTCAGGCGGATGCCAATGTCAGTCACGTCCGGGAACGTGCAGCTCGGTACGAACGGTGCGAGCACGCAGGCGCCGTCGAACGACTTGGCGACTTCCCACGGCAGGCCTTTAGCCTTGAGCTCCGATTGCTTGTCGCGCAGGGTCAGGTCCAGGCCTGGCGCGAAGCCCGAGATCGCGTCCAATACTTCTTCAGGCGTTGGCTTTTGCGACAACGGCTTGCCGATCAGCACCGAAATTTCGGCTTCGTAATGCACCGAACCGCGATCGTGCGGGATGGCAAACCCGCCTTCGGTCGGCACTACACAACTGCCGGGCTTGATAAACAAGAGCGGCTCAGTCGGGATCGGGTTATCCAGCTCTTTGGCGTGCTCGGCATAGTTACGGCCGATGCACACGACTTTGCCGATAGGAAAGTGAATCCGGGTACCGTCGACGTATTGGTGCTGATAGCTCATGGATCGACTCCGCTGGGGGTTGCTGACTGTGTAGGAGCGAGCTTGCCTCGCGATCTGTTGATCGTTAAAAGCTCGCGAGGCAAGCTCGCTCCTACAGGTTTTGGGGGTTAGTTAAACCGCAAAAATCTTGCCTGGGTTCATGATGCCGTTCGGGTCGAACACGGCCTTGAGGGCTTTCATGTACTCGATCTCAACCGGCGAGCGGCTGTAGGTCAAGTAATCACGTTTGGTCATGCCCACGCCGTGTTCTGCCGAGATCGAGCCGTTGTACTTCTCGACCGTTTCAAAGACCCATTTGTTGACCGTCGCGCACTTGGCAAAGAACTCGTCCTTGCTCAGGTTCTCGGGCTTGAGAATGTTCAAGTGCAGGTTGCCGTCGCCGATGTGGCCGAACCAGACAATCTCGAAGTCCGGGTAGTATTCGCCGACGATGGCGTCAATTTCTTTCAAGAAGGCCGGCACTTTCGAAACGGTGACCGAGATGTCGTTTTTGTACGGCGTCCAGTGCGAAATGGTCTCGGAGATGTACTCACGCAGCTTCCACAGGTTGTGCAGCTGGGTTTCGCTCTGGCTCATCACGCCGTCCAGTACCCAGCCTTGCTCGACGCAGTGCTCGAAGGTTTCCAGCGCGGTGTTGGCCACTTCTTCAGTGGTCGCTTCAAATTCCAGCAGCGCGTAGAACGGGCACTCGGTGTCAAACGGCGAAGGTACGTCGCCACGGGCCATGACTTTGGCCAGTGCCTTGTCAGAGAAGAACTCAAAAGCCGTCAGATCCAGTTTGCTCTGGAAGGCATGCAGCACCGGCATGATGGCATCGAAGTCAGCAGTGCCGAGCACCATGGCGGTCAGGTTTTTCGGTGCCCGGTCCAGGCGCATGGTGGCTTCCACCACAAAGCCCAACGTGCCTTCGGCGCCGATAAACAACTGGCGCATGTCATAGCCGGTGGCGTTTTTGATCAGGTCTTTGTTCAGTTCCAGCACGTCGCCCTTGCCGGTCACGACTTTCATGCCCGCCACCCAGTTGCGGGTCATGCCGTAACGAATCACCTTGATCCCGCCAGCATTGGTGCCGATGTTACCGCCAATCTGGCTGGAACCGGCCGAGGCGAAGTCCACCGGGTAGTACAGGCCGTTTTCTTCGGCCAGGTTTTGCAGGGCCTTAGTGACCACGCCCGGCTGGCAAACCGCTGTGCGGTCAGTCAGGTTGAGATCGAGCACCTGGTTCATGTAATCGAAAGACACCACCACTTCGCCATTCGCCGCAACGGCCGCTGCCGACAAGCCAGTGCGCCCGCCCGATGGCACCAGCGCGACCTGGTGGGTGTTGGCCCAACGCACGATGGCCTGGACCTGTTCGATGGTTTTCGGGAAGACGATAGCCGTGGGCGCTGGAGCGAAATGCTTGGTCCAGTCCTTGCCGTAAGCATTAAGGGAATCAGCATCGGTAAGAACCTTGCCAGGCTCTACCAGGGTCTTCAGCTCTTCAATTACGGCAGGATGGGTCATCAACAGAACTCTCGAACAATTCATGGTCATCCTGAGTACGCTTCACGTCGCAGGAATGGGTGTTTAGCGGGGCGCTTATGCTAGCATACGACCCCCCCGTCGAATCGAGCCGTAGGACGATTCACGGTGCCGGTCTTCACGCCGGCCAGGCCAGCTCAGGCTGTCCATTCCCTGCCATTTTTTCTCTGGGACACAGGTTTACGCAGATGAGCAAGACTTCTCTCGATAAGAGCAAGATCAAGTTCCTTCTTTTAGAAGGCGTCCACCAATCCGCTGTTGAAGTACTGAAGTCTGCTGGTTACACCAGTATCGAGTACATCACCAGTTCCTTGCCTGAAGCCCTGCTGAAGGAAAAGATCGCTGATGCCCATTTCATCGGCATCCGTTCCCGTACTCAGCTGACCGAAGAAGTGTTCGACTGCGCCAAGAAACTGGTGGCTGTTGGTTGTTTCTGCATCGGCACCAACCAAGTCGATCTCAACGCTGCTCGCGAACGCGGTATCGCTGTATTCAACGCCCCTTACTCCAACACCCGTTCGGTGGCCGAGTTGGTGCTGGCTGAAGCGATCCTGTTGCTGCGCGGCATCCCTGAGAAAAACGCTTCCTGCCACCGTGGTGGCTGGATCAAGAGCGCGGCCAACTCCTTCGAAATCCGTGGCAAAAAGCTCGGTATCGTCGGTTATGGTTCGATTGGTACTCAGCTCTCGGTACTGGCTGAAGGCCTGGGCATGCAAGTGTTCTTCTACGACACCGTGACCAAGCTGCCATTGGGCAACGCCACTCAGGTCGGCAACCTGCACGAACTGTTGGGCATGTCCGACATCGTGACCCTGCACGTGCCTGAAACCCCGGCTACCCAGTGGATGATCGGCGAGAAAGAAATCCGCGCCATCAAAAAGGGCGGCATTTTGATCAACGCCGCACGTGGCACCGTGGTTGAGCTGGACGCCCTGGCTGACGCGATCAAGGACAAGCACCTGATCGGCGCCGCTATCGACGTGTTCCCGGTTGAGCCGCGTTCCAACGACGACGTGTTCGAAAGCCCGCTGCGTGGCCTGGACAACGTGATCCTGACCCCGCACATCGGTGGTTCCACTGCTGAAGCCCAAGCCAACATCGGCCTGGAAGTGGCAGAAAAACTGGTCAAGTACAGCGACAACGGTACGTCCGTATCGTCTGTAAACTTCCCGGAAGTGGCCCTGCCGGCTCACCCTGGCAAGCACCGTTTGCTGCACATCCACGAGAACATCCCGGGTGTGATGAGCGAGATCAACAAGGTCTTCGCCGAAAACGGTATCAACATCTCCGGCCAGTTCCTGCAAACCAACGAAAAAGTGGGTTATGTGGTGATCGACGTCGACGCCGAGTCCTCGGACCTGGCGCAAGAGAAGCTGCAAAGCATCAACGGCACCATCCGTTGCCGCGTGCTGTTCTAAATCGCGCGCAATAAAAAGGGAGACCCTCGGGTCTCCCTTTTTTTTGACTGCTGTACTTACTTCACATTAACCGTGATTTTCTTCGACACGATTACCGGGTCGAAGGCTTGGTGGCCAGTGTCGCCCAGCTCCAGTTGCAAGGTGTGTTTGCCTGGGGCCAGGGTCAGTTGGGTTTCAGTCTGCGCTTTGCCGAAATGCAGGTGGTGGTCGTCAGTCGGGATCACCTGGCCTGGCGCAATCGGCTGGTCTACATCGACCAGCAAGTGGTGATGGCCAGAGTGTGGAGCCGGATCGCCAGCAGGTTTGAGGTCGATGCCTTCAATGCCGAATTTTACGGTGAAGGTTTTATCTACAGTGGCGCCATCCGCCGGGGAGATAATCGACACTTTTGCGCCCTCAGGCGCGGGAGTGGCAGCCAGGGCCAGAACCGAAGCGCCCATCAACACAGAAGCCAACGCAACACGAGACAGTAGAGCTTTCATTTGTATCTCCGGTTTTTGAAAAAATCGTCGGGCATGCACAACTTTGAGCAGATCTGCTGTCCAACGCCGCAGTTGACCAACATAAAGCAAAGCGGGCGCTCATTGCGAATCGCTTTCATTAAATTCAAAGGAGTGACCATGCGTTTTTTGCCAGGCCTGATGCTTTTATTGCCATTGGCGAGTCCTTTTGCTCACGCAGAACTGATGGACGACGTAAACGATCGTGGTGAATTGCGTATCGCACTTGAGGGCAATCAGGCCCCTTACAGCTTCCAGCAGGATGGCCACTTAACCGGCTTTGACGTCGAGCTGGGCGAAATGCTGGCCCGGGAGCTGGAGGTCAATTCCTCGCTCTTGGTCACAGACAGTGATGACCTGCTTTCGGGTGTTGAGAGCGGCAAGTACGACGTGGCCATCAACCACATGGCTATGACTCCTGAACTTCAGGATCGGTTCGATTTCAGTGAACCTTATTTAGCCTCGCCCGAGCAGGCGATCCCTTTTCAGAAAGACAACCCGGCGTTTCAGGGCAGCCTGGACAAAGCCTTGCAGCGCATCAAGGCTGATGGCCGTTTGGCGGCATTGTCAGAGAAGTGGCTGGCCAATGACGCGACTGAGCCCCAGGCTTCAGATCAATAACCCCAGGCGCTGCGCATGAGTGCCTGGGGCCATGGTGTGTGCCCGCGTCTTTAGTCGCGCAACGCCTTCACCTCTGCCGGTTTCACCTCAGCGCCTTTATTGCCCCAACTGGTACGAATGAAATTGACCACATCGGCTACTTCCTGATCCGACAGCCTCCAGTCGAAACCCGGCATGGTAAAGGTTGAGGGCGCGGTGTGCGTGGCCGGCAAGGTGCCGCCTTTAAGCACAATGTGAATCAGCGAAGTCGGGTCATCGGATTGCAACACCGGGTTACCCGCCAATGCCGGGAACACACGGGTGTAGCCATACCCATCGGTGCGATGGCAGGCCGCACAGTTGTCGATGTACACCGCCGCACCGCGCATGCTGTCGTTACCGTTCCATAAGGCATCGGGCACTGTTGGGTCATATTTATGGGGTCTGTCTGCCGAGTCGACCGCAGGCAACGTCTTCAAGTAGCGAGCGATAGCGGTCAGGTCGGCATCAGACATGTACTGCATGCTGTGTACGATCACGTCGCTCATACCGCCGAACACCGCACTGCGATCACTGCGGCCGGTCTTGAGAAACTGCACCAGTTGTTCTTCGCTCCAACTGCCCAGGCCGTCCTTGTGGTCGCCGCGCAGGTTCTTCGCGATCCAGCCTTCCAGCGGCGCACTGCCCGACAGAAACGTGCTGCCCTCTGTCGCGCTCAAGGCTTTTTCCTGCATGGTCAGCGCCCGTGGGGTATGGCATGCACCGCAATGTCCTAGACCTTCCACCAGATACGCCCCGCGACTGACCACCGGATTTTGCCCAGGGGCAGGGGTGAAGTCGGCCACTGCAGGGGCAAAGCTCCAGCGCCACATAGCCAATGGCCAACGCATGCTTAACGGCCAGGGAATATCGACCGCCCGGTTCTCGGCAGCGACCGGCTTAACGCCCTGCATGAAGTAGGCATACAGCGCTTGCATGTCGGCCTGGTTGACCCGCGCGTAAGACGGGTAAGGCATCGCCGGGTACAACGTGCTGCCGTTTTTGGCGATGCCATGGCGCACAGCGTTGTCGAAATCGTCAAAGCTGTAGGCGCCGATGCCGCTCGGGTCGGGAGTGATGTTGGTCGAGTAAATCGTACCGATCGGGGTTTCCATGGGCAGGCCGCCAGCGAAAGGCTTGCCACCTTTGGCCGTATGACACGCCACACAGTCACCGGCTCGCGCCAGGTATTCACCGTGTTTGATCAAGGCTGCCTGATCGACTTCAGCAGCCAGCGCCGAAAAACTGCCCAGCAGGGCCAAGGTCGCGATAACAACTGTTTTCATGGTCATCGCTCCTTATGCCTGAACCAGCGGGCCGGGGTTTTTCAGGTACTGTTCGCGGATCGCCCGGGCCGACCAGTAGGTCAGCGCGGCCACAAGACCGGTCGGGTTGTAACCCAGCCCCTGCGGGAACGCCGAGGCGCCCGGTACAAATACGTTGTGTACGTCCCACGATTGCAGGTAACGGTTCAGCGCACTGGTCTTCGGGTCAGTGCCCATGATCGCGCCGCCGTTCAGGTGAGTGGTCTGGTAGGACGCAGTGTTGAAGTGCTCACCCACTTTTTTACCGAGCAGGGCGATGGCTTTGGGGTTCATCGCCTCGGCGATCTTGCCCATTTTCTCCATCATGAAACGGTTCATTTTGATGTCGTTTTCTTGCCAGTCGAAGGTCATCCGCAAAAGAGGCTGGCCGTAGGCATCGCGATAAACCGGGTCTAGATCGAGATAGTTACCACGGTAGGATTGATGCGCGCCGTGCGCGTCCATTGATACCTGGTGGGTGTAGTAATCGGCGGTGGCTTTTTTCCAGTCACTGCCCCAGGCCGGTGTGCCAGGCGGGTTGGACGTGCCGGCAATGGGACGGCTGCCGGCCTGGTTGACCCACATCGGCGAGCCACCCACAAAACCATGTGGCCCGTGGTCAAAGTTATCGGCGTTGAAATCATCAATGGCCACGCCATTACCGCCCGCGCCGATAAAGTTGTTGGTGTGCACCTCTTTATCGAAATAGGCCTTGATGGTGCCCATGTTCTGGTACGCGAAGTTTTTACCGACCACCCCTTCGCCGGTTTTCGGGTCGTACGGTTTGCCGATGCCCGAGAGCAGCATCAAGCGCACGTTGTGGAACTGGAAAGCGCCCAGAATGACCAGATCTGCCGGTTGTTCGATCTCACGGCCCAGCGCGTCGATGTAAGTGACGCCCGTGGCTTTGCTCTTGGTGCTGTCCAGGTTGACCCGAATCACATGGGCGTCAGGGCGCAACTCAAAGTTGGGCAGCGGCTTGAGCGCGGGCAAAATGTTCACGTTTGGCGAGGCTTTGGAGTACATGTAGCAGACATAACCACTGCAGAAACCGCAGAAGTTGCACGGCCCCATTTGTGCGCCATATGGGTTGGTATAAGGCCCTGATGTATTGGCCGACGGCAGGTTATACGGCTTGTAGCCCACCTCAGTGGCCGCTTTCTGGAAGAGCTGGGCCGACACCGTATTCTTTTGTGAAACCAGCGGAAAGTGGTCGGAACGATCCGCCGCATACGGGTTGCCACCCCGGCCTTCGCCCACAATGCGGCCGTTCACGGTCCAGGCCTGGCCCGAGGTGCCGAACACTTTTTCGGCGTAATCGAAGAACGGTTCCAGTTCTTCATAACTGACGCCGAAGTCCTGGATGGTCATGTCCTTGGGGATAAAGTTTTTGCCGTAGCGTTCTTCGTAGTGGCTGCGCATGCGCAGTTCAATCGGGTCAACCCGAAAATGTACCCCCGACCAGTGCAACCCGGCGCCGCCCACACCGTTGCCAGGCAAAAACGCCCCCAGCTGGCGATTCGGCAAGGCCACGTCATTGACGCTATGGCGAATGGTCACGGTTTCTTTCGATACGTCCTGAAAGAGCTTTTTGCGCACGCTGTACGTCAGTTCGTCGATGACCTGAGGGTAGTTACCGTCCGGATACGTGTCCTGCATCGGGCCGCGCTCAAGGGCTACAACGTTTAGACCGGCTTCGGTTAACTCTTTGGCCATGATCGCGCCGGTCCAGCCGAAACCAACGATGACGGCATCTACTTTTTTCATAACGGTCGACATGCTCAGGCCCTCTCGCCGCGAATGGAAACTGCCGGGAAGGGGTACTGCTCGTTGCGTTCGACCCAGTCCATGAAATCAGCGCGAGCGCCGGGGAAGCCGATCATGGTCCAGCCGACCATGCCCTTGTTGCCGCCGTGAATGGGGTCGCAAAAGAAGCCTTCCTTAGTGTTTTGCAGCAGGAAACTGAAAAACATCTTGGCCGGGACGTTCTCGAAGTGGGGCGTTCCGGCCTCCAGCTGTTTGAGCACTTCGTCTCGGGTAGCGCTGTCTAGCCCAGCAAATGTTGAGTTATAGGTCGTTTTGCACAGTGCCTCCGTGGCAGCGATGCCCAAGCGGTAGATCTGTTTGGGCACAAGCTTGCTCTGCCAGCCCATCTCGGCCGGCGCATCGGTATTGAACGGCCCCTGCATGAACCACAGAGCGCCGCTGGCGTACGGTGTGTGCATTTGCCGGTCTATGTACTCCGGGACGCCAGCTTCCAGAGCGCCAGGGCCTTGCTCGTCGGCGGGGATCAGGCGTGCTACCGCAGCGTTCAGAAATGCCCACTCCTGGGCCGTGAAATACGTCGGCTCATAAGGTGTGGCAGGGGAAGACGTGCGCCCCACAGGTTCAGGTGTGGCTGTGGCGCCCGCAGCGGGCGTCGCCATGAGCACAGAACCGCCGAGGCCGGTGCTTGCCACAGTGACCACCGGAATCAGCGTTAGGGTTTTGCGCAAAAACTCACGCCGCGGGTTGTCTTGTTCAGACATGGGAGGGGCACCTCTTCAGACATTCACGGGTAGCAGTTGCTCAGTGGCAACTTTCATTTTGGCAGCGACAAGCGTCGCAGATGAGCTTAAAAAATAGGTATCAGCAATTAATAGTTACAAATACTAGCAGGTAAGGGGCGAGGCTGAATCGATTCATGCGTAATTTTGCCGCACCTCAGCGCTGCAACAGCGCTGGCTAATCACGAATTTTTGACAAGTGGCTCACACAGTTTTTATCAGGCCTGACTCACTCTAGCGCCACCTCCTTATCCTTTAGTCGAAGTGGTTGCGCTGACATGCCCAAAGCCCGGTTTGCTCCTGCCCTGTGCCTGACATTATTGGCGGCGTTTACGCTGCCCCAGGCGATGGCCGATGATTTTGCCGTGGCGCGCCCGCCCCAGTGGGCGCAGCCGGTTGATGCGCAATACAACCTATACCAAATGTCGCCCACGCTGTACCGCAGCGCCTTGCCCGATGATCAGGCCCAGCCGCTGCTGGAAAAACTGCACATCGGCACCGTGATCAACTTTTTGCCCGAAGCCGACAGCAGCTGGTTAAAAACCCCGGGGGTTGAACAAGTCCAATTGCCGTACCGCACCAATCATGTCGATGACGCCGATGTGCTGGCCGCCTTGCGCGCCATCCAGACGGCTCAGGCCCATGGCCCGGTATTGATGCACTGCAAACATGGTGTCGACCGCACAGGCTTGATGGCAGCGATGTACCGCGTGGTGGTGCAAGACTGGAGCAAAGAAGACGCCTTGAAAGAAATGACTCAAGGTGGCTTTGGCGAAAACTCGCACTTCAAGGATGGCGAGAAATACATGATGCAAGCCAATATCCCGAAACTGCGCCAAGCCTTGGCCAGCGGCGCGTGCAGCACCAGCCCGTTCGCCTCTTGCGTGGTCAAGAACTGGTTGAGCCCCAAGGTTTAAGGGTTATTGGTCTTGGCTAAAGGCCCGGCCCACTGGCGCAGCGCCGCTTTGCGCTGCAACGGTGGGAGCTTGCCCAACTGTTCAACGGCCTTGTAAAACACCGCCCAGTCACCGCCGGTTTGCTTGAACAACGCAGCAAAGGCCGGCACCCATTGGTCATACAACCCGAACGGCAGCAGCTTGGCGTTGTTCATCGGGGCATTGACCCACGCGTCGTAGCGGTTGTTGCCCGCCCATTGCTGGTCGCGAAGCGCACGGTATTCACGGCGCATGCGCTCAAACTCCGCGGCTTTACGCTGGCGCATCTCAGCCGCTGGCAACGTTTGGTTGTACAACTGCTGCAGGCGCTGGCGCGTGTTCAGAACCAAGGCAATAAACGCTTCGCGCTGCTGCAAACCCTTGGTGTTTGCCGCTGGCAGCCCTTGGTAGGCGCGCCATTGGCGCGTGCCTTCCTGCTCGACAAAGCTGGCAAATGACTCGTTGAACTCAGTGTCGTCCTTCACATAAAAACGTTGATGCGCCAGCTCGTGAAAAATCAGCGTGGCCAGTCGCTCATCGCCCCAGTGCAGCATGCTGTTAAGGATCGGGTCATCAAACCAGCCCAGGGTCGAGTACGCCTCAACCCCACTGACCCACACATCCATGCCTTGCTCGCGCTTGAGCGCGGCATCCCCGCGAGCGGCGCCCTGTGAGTAATAACCCCGGTAGGCCACGCACCCGGCCACCGGAAAGCAATAGGTGGCCGGGTCGAGCGAAAACTCCGCTGTCGCGAACACATTCCACACCACATACGGTCGCTGGATATCGGCGTACAGGCGATAACTCTGGTTGTCAGGCAGCTTTAAATGTTCGCTGGCAAAGGTCCGGGCCGCTTGGGACCGGGCCAGATGCTGGCGCAGCACTGGGTCACGCTGAGGATCGGCCACTACCTTGGCCACCGGCTCGCGGGCCTGCAACACGTGCCATTGGCCGGTGAGCAATTGCGAGTAGTAACCCGTACTGGAGCAACCGTTAAGCAGAGGCAATAAGGTGAGGGCAAGCAGGCAGCGAAAAGTCAGGGGCATGGTGCGGTCCAGTGGGCGACAAATGCTCATCGAACACACCCTATGCGACAGGAGTGAAAAAGCACAGCACCCTGTGAGAGTGGTCTGGCGCTATGCTGATGCATTACATCCTGATGGACACTCCCATGCGCACGTTTTTGCTCTTGCTCACGGCCAGCCTGCTCAGCGCCTGTGCCAGCACGCCTCTGCCACCACACGATCCGAACATGGCCTGGGTTGATCTGGAAACCCAAACCGGCAAGTTGATCATGGCCGAGCGCCTGGATAACAAGCGCCTGAACGACGGGCGTTACTTTCAGGTAACCCCCGGCAGCCATGAGCTGATGGTGCGCTTTGACTACGAAGTGTTTATCGGCGGGATGGGCATGTTCAGCGAGCCGCAAGAGCGGTTGTGTTACCTCTCTGTCAACTACGCTGATTTCCAGCCCGGCCAACGCTACCGGTTGCAGGCACGCTCACTGGGCTTTAAAGCTTACGCGCGGTTGTACAACGCCGAAGGCAAGGTGCTGGCCGAGGAGCGGCTGGTGAACTGCCTGCCTTAGTCCGTCAGTTATCGTTTTTCTGATAGATGATCTTCTTCGTGCCGTTTTCGCACGAACCTACCACCATGTTCTGATCGTGTACTTCGTCATTGGTCACGATCTCGAGCGTGTAAGACGACACGTTATTGGCCTGAATCTTGGCTTCGATTTCAGCCTTCAACTCGTCGCATGGCTTGGGCGCTGCCCATACCGAGGTGGCCAAAGCACAACTGATTACCGCTAAAGCAAAACGTTTCATGATGAGACTCCCTTCTTGCAGAACGCACAGTAATGGTCAGACGCAATCGGCGGCTATTCGATCACATTCGGCGGTGTCTGCGAACTGTCCGGGCAAACGCCGCCCCCACTGCGATGCAGGCGGGGGCGTACGTCGGGTCTATCGATCAGGCCTGCAGCGTAGCGTCGAGGGTGATTTTGGCGTTCAGCACCTTGGACACCGGGCAGCCTTCTTTGGCTTTTTTGGTCAGCTCATCGAATTGCTGCTGGGTCGCGCCCGGTATTTTGGCCTTGAGGATCAAGTGCACCGCAGTAATCGCAAACCCGCCCTCGACTTGATCCAGGGTGACTTCAGCTTTGGTGTCGATGCTCTCGGCCTTAAGCCCGGCATCGCCCAAAATCATCGACAGAGCCATCGAAAAGCAACCGGCATGGGCGGCGCCGATCAGTTCTTCAGGGTTGGTGCCCTTGCCACCTTCAAAGCGGGCCTTGAAGCCATACGGTGCGTCGCGCAACACGCCCGTCTCGGTAGAGATGGAGCCGATGCCGGTTTTAAGGTCGCCTGCCCAGTGTGCCGATGCAGTCTTTTTAATACTCATACGTGCCTCCTGAAGAACGGCGTGAAGGTTTCACGCCTTGACTGGAGTTGTGAGGGTAGTCGCCTCCACAAAGTTCATCTTGTCGGACAAATCGCATTTTTTTGTAGCTCAAATCATCGATGCCATTGAAACTCGGGTATATGCCCATATTGCTGTCATCACTGGCGGGTTTATGCGAGTGCCTGAACCTGCCCCTCACTTGGAGTAGCCAGCTGATGAAACGATTGTCTGATGTCAAATTCTCGACCCTCGACCTGGTGCCTGTGCGCGAAAACGGTAGCGCCGCCCAGTCGTTGCACAACTCGCTGGATTTGGCCCAACACGTAGAAAAGTTTGGCTACAACCGTTTTTGGGTAGCCGAACACCACAACATGGACGGCATCGCCAGCTCGGCGACCTCGGTGCTGATCGGTTATCTGGCCGGTGGCACCTCGACCATTCGCGTCGGTTCGGGCGGGGTGATGCTGCCCAACCACGCGCCACTGGTGATTGCCGAGCAGTTCGGCACGCTCGAAAGTCTCTACCCTGGCCGCATCGACCTGGGCCTGGGCCGTGCGCCGGGCTCCGACCAAATGACTGCCCGCGCCCTGCGCCGTGAGCGTTCCGGCAGCGCGGATGACTTCCCGGAAGACGTCGCCGAGCTGATGCGCTACCTGGGTCCACGCACCCCGGATCAGCGGGTGATCGCCATGCCCGGTACCGGCACCAACGTGCCCGTGTGGTTGCTGGGGTCAAGCTTGTTCAGCGCGCAACTGGCCGGTGAGCGTGGCTTGCCCTACGCCTTCGCCTCACATTTCGCACCGCGTTTGATGCACGAAGCGATTCGCGTCTACCGCAACCACTTCAAGCCTTCGGCGGTGCTCGACAAGCCGTACGTAATGTTGGGTGTGCCGTTGGTCGCGGCCGATACCGATGAGCAGGCTGAATACCTGTCCACCTCCGTGCTGCAACGTATTTTGGCCTTGATGCGTGGGCAGAGCCTGGTACAGCGCGCGCCGGTGAAAACCATGGACGGGCTGTGGCTACCCCACGAGAAAGAAGCAGTGATGAGCTTTTTGGGCCTGGCGATGGTCGGCAGCCCCGAGAAAATCCGCGCCAAACTGCAAGTGCTGGTCGAACAGACCCAGGCGGATGAACTGATCTTTACCTGTGACCTGTACGAGCATGCAGACCGTATTCATTCCTACGAACTGCTGTCGCAAGTCATGAAAGGGGTCTAAACCGCTTCTGTAGGAGCGAGCTTGTCTCGCGATCTTTTGATCATTGAAAAGATCGCGAGCAAGCCCGCTCCCACAGAATCAGCCGCGCTTGTAAACGATATCTTTGGTGCCGCCTTCACACGAGCCCACGACTTTTCCGTCAGAGGCAGTGCCCTTGTCGACCACTTCCAGCGAATAGTGCGGGACGCCATTAGCATCAATCTTCGCAGCAATTTCGCTCTTCAGTTCTTCACAAGGCTTGCCCGCTGCGAAAGCAGTGCCCGCCAGACTCAGTAAAGCTACAGCCACTAAAATCTTTTTCATCGGTCAGTTCCCCAGATCAAAACAAAATGGGTGCGACACGACTGCTCATGTCGCACCCAGAGGGTTTAGCGGACTTTGTGGCAAACGGCCAGTTTGTTGGCTAAAAGTCTGACGCAGATCAGCTGCTGGCGATCCGGAAACCGACCTTCAGCGTCACCTGATAGTGCGCCACCTTGCCGTCCTTGATATGCCCGCGCGTGTCCAGCACCTCAAACCATTCCAGGTGTTTGATGGTTTTGTTGGCTTCGGCCAGTGCATGACTGATGGCGTCTTCTATGCTGCTTGGGGACGAGCCTACCAGTTCGATTTTCTTGTAGGTGTGATGGTCAGACATAACGTTCTCCTTTGTCGTCAATCAAAGCCTAGCAGCGAATCTGCTGAATACTTCGTGGGCCGTTCGCAAGGAAAAGTTCAGGTTTTTTGCACTTTCTGAAAACGGCGCAGTCGGACTAAACACGCACCCTCACTCACAAATGCAGGAGAGCCCTAATGGCTAGCAATACTTCACGTAAAGCGTCATTGCAAAGCATGGAAGCCGAGATCGAGAGCCTGCTCAAGTCTCTGGAGAGCTTCAAGCACGACGCGTCTGACGAGTCCAAGAAGACCCTTGGCGCCCTCAAAAGCAATGCCGAGAACGCGCTGAAACATTCGCGTCACCTGCTCAGCGACGCGTATGAAGAGGTCAAAGACAAAACCCGCGAAACCGCCATCGCCACCCGTGAATACGCACAAGAGCATCCGTATGCCACTGCCGGCGTTGCGCTGGGTGCATTGGGCCTGCTGGCGGCTTTTCTGCTCTGCAAACGTAACTAATCCTGCGCTAGCTCAGCCTTGAGCCATTGCGCCAGTTGCCGAGCGCGCCCGTCTGCGGCGCGCTTTGGCACCCACAACGCCAGCTGCGCCGGGGTTTGAGTAAAGCCCCACGGCGCAGCCAGGCGACCGGCCCGTACATCCTCAGCCACTAACGGCTCGGGGGCAATCGCCACACCCAGGCCCGCCACTGCGGCCTCGAGCAAGTAGTACAAGTGCTCAAACCCTTGCCCGTAATTTAACGCCTTCGCATCGATCGCCTGTTGCTGTGCCCAGCTGGGCCACGCCTGCGGTCGCGACGTGGTGTGCAGCAGCGGTTCATCCAGCAGGGCGCTGGCCGGTGCCTGACACAGCTGCGGGTAATGCGCGTAATGCGGGCTCAGCACCGGGCCGATGCGCTCACTGGCCAATTCGTACACCTGCATGTCGGCGGGCCATGGCGGCTCGGCAAACACCAGCCACGCGTCCAACCCGGAGCGGCGCGGGTCCAGATCGCCTTCGCCGGCCGACAGATGCAAACGCAAATCCGGCAAGTCGGCTTTTAAACGGCCCAGACGCGGGATAAACCAGCGCGCCAGCAAACTGCCCGAACAGCCCAGCACAAACGGTGCATCGACATGGCTTTGCGTGAGTTCAGTGCATACATTGCGCAAGCGATCAAAGGCTTCGCTGCTGGCATCGCGCAGACGGATCCCGGCATCCGTGAGCTTCAGGCCGCGGCCCTCCTTCACAAACAGGCTGACCCCCAAGTGCTCTTCAAGCACTTTGATTTGCCGACTAACGGCACCGTGGGTGACGTTAAGCTGCTCGGCCGCCTGGCTGACGCTGTTCAGGCGGGCGGTGGCTTCGAACGCGCGCAGGGCGTTCAGGGGCGGGAGATCGCGGCTCATGGTATCTGTGAGTTTTCCTGACAGGTTGTGGCGATCTTATCGGTTTTCATCTGGCGTTGTCGCGCGTAAAGTCAGGCCCATCGACCTTCGCACCTCTTTATCTGGAGCGTCACATGACCCAATCCACATTGCGTAACGGCCCGGACGACAATGGCCTGTTCGGCTCATTCGGCGGCCGCTACGTCGCTGAAACACTGATGCCGCTGATCCTCGACCTCGATCGCGAGTATGAGCTGGCCAAAAAAGACCCTGAGTTCATCAAAGAACTGGCCTACTTCCAGCGCGACTACGTGGGCCGTCCAAGCCCGCTGTACTTTGCCGAGCGCCTGACCGAGTTCTGCGGCGGCGCCAAGATCTACCTCAAGCGCGAAGAGCTGAACCACACCGGCGCGCACAAGATCAACAACTGCATCGGGCAGATTCTGCTGGCGCGGCGCATGGGCAAAAAACGCATCATCGCCGAAACCGGCGCAGGCATGCACGGCGTTGCGACGGCCACCGTGGCCGCCCGCTTTGGCCTGCAATGCGTGATCTACATGGGCACCACTGACATCGAGCGCCAACAGGCCAACGTGTTCCGCATGAAACTGCTGGGCGCCGAAGTGATCCCGGTTGTGGCCGGTACCGGCACCCTGAAAGACGCCATGAACGAAGCGCTGCGTGACTGGGTGACCAACGTCGACAGCACCTTCTACCTGATAGGCACCGTGGCTGGCCCGCACCCGTATCCGGCGATGGTGCGCGACTTCCAGGCCGTGATCGGCAAGGAAACCCGCGAGCAGATGCAAGCCCAGGAAGGCCGCCTGCCGGACAGCCTGGTGGCGTGCATCGGCGGTGGTTCTAACGCGATGGGCTTGTTCCACCCGTTCCTGGACGACACCGGCGTTGAAATCATTGGTGTTGAAGCGGCCGGTTACGGCATTGAAACCGGCAAACACGCGGCCAGCCTCAACGGCGGCGAGCCGGGTGTGTTGCACGGCAACCGCACCTTCCTGCTGCAAGACGACGACGGCCAGATCATCGACGCCCACTCGATCTCGGCGGGCCTGGATTACCCGGGCATTGGCCCGGAACACGCATGGTTGCACGACATCGGCCGCGTCCAGTACACCTCGGTCACCGACGACGAAGCACTGGATGCGTTCCATAAATGCTGCCGCCTTGAAGGCATCATCCCGGCCCTTGAAAGCGCCCACGCGCTGGCCGAAGTCTTCAAGCGTGCACCGACCTTGCCGGCCGATCACCTGATGGTGGTCAACCTGTCTGGCCGAGGCGATAAAGACATGCAAACCGTGATGCACCACGTCGAACAGTCCCAGCAGGAGAAACACTGATGAGCCGCCTGCAAACGCGTTTTGCCGAACTCAAAGAACAGAACCGCGCTGCGCTGGTGACCTTTGTCACCGCCGGTGACCCGGATTACGCCACCTCGCTGGCCATCCTCAAAGGCCTGCCTGCTGCGGGCGCTGACGTGATCGAGTTGGGCATGCCCTTCACCGATCCAATGGCCGATGGCCCGGCGATCCAGCTGGCCAACATCCGTGCGTTGGGCGCCAAGCAAAACCTCGCGAAAACCCTGCAAATGGTGCGCGAGTTCCGCGAAGGCAACAGCGACACGCCGCTGGTGCTGATGGGCTACTTCAATCCGATCCACCATTACGGTGTGGCTAAATTCATCGCTGACGCCAAGGCGGCTGGCGTTGACGGCATGATCGTGGTCGACATGCCACCCGAGCACAACTCAGAGCTGTGCGACCCTGCGCAAGCGGCGGGCCTGGACTTCATCCGCCTGACCACCCCAACGACTGACGATGCGCGCCTGCCTAAAGTGCTCAATGGCAGCTCGGGCTTTGTGTACTACGTGTCGGTGGCAGGCGTGACTGGCGCCGGCTCTGCAACCACAGACCAAGTGAGCGAAGCGATTGCGCGTCTGCGCCGTCACACCGACTTGCCGATCAGCGTAGGCTTCGGGATTCGCACCCCGGAGCAAGCGGCGGCGATTGCCCGCTTGGCGGATGGCGTGGTGGTGGGCTCGGCCTTGATCGACAAAATCGAAAACGCGGCCACCCCGGAACAAGCGGTCGACGGCGTGCTGAGCCTGTGCGCTGCCTTGGCCGAAGGCGTGCGGACTGCTCGCGCGAGTTAACGCTAAAAACCTGTAGGAGCGAGCTCGTCTCGCGATCTTTTAAACATCAAAAGATCGCGAGGCAAGCTCGCTCCTACAGAGGATGTGTGTCGTTTCACCCGCAGCGCATGGCGGGCACCACTTCATGGGTCAGCCATTGGCGCAAATGGCGGTTCTCGGGGTGGTAGTGGTACAGCAGCATGGCATACGCCCCCGATTCGCTGAGCATCAAGGTGTCTTGCACGGCGCCGTGGCTGCGGATCGGTAATTCCTGATGCTGATCAGCATCCAGCTTGGCCAACCCTTTACGCCCTAACGTGCGGCCCATCAAACGGCCGAGATCGCGTGCGCAACACCACATTTGATCCCCCAACCACACCACTCGCAATTGCAGGCGGTGACGCACAAAAATTCGGCTGTTAAGTGGCTCGGGGTCAATCTGGTAATGCGCCAAGGCACGCCGGGTGGCCGCATGGTCGCTGAGCAAGGTGTGGGTGTAGTCGGTGTTTGAGCGGGGTGGGTCGGGTGTGAGGGTTTTCATGAGGTGCGGTTCCTGGGCGTTGAGGAACTGCCAATAGCCTTCCTACGGGCTGGGTGGCAGTCATGCGCGGGGTAGGAACCGGGTCCCAGGGTAACCGGCCACGTCGAAACGTGCCCGCGCACGACCGCCATGACTGATGGTACGGACACAAAAAAAGTGCCGCAATCAGAAAGGTGGACACTTGCGCGCCGAGGGTAAAAAAGGGTTCCTACGCCCTGTCACTGATTTTGCAGTGACAGCCCCAAGACTAGGCCTGCCAACCCGGCCCCACAAGCGGGTCAACGCCGCTACGGGTTGCGGGAAATGTCCGAGAAGTCGCCCTCACCCCAACCCTCTCCCTCCGGGAGAGGGCGCTTTACCGAGGTGTTCTCAGGGGCAGTGCATGGCTTGCAGGCCGCAGAACATCTACAACATCCCCCAATCGGTTCCTTCTCCCTCCGGGAGAGGGCCAGGGTGAGGGCAAGGCATCACGCGGTTTTACTTCTGCGAGCCGTCGTCATGCTGCAAGTTGGCCTGGGTCAGGTTGCAGCCCGCCGGTACGCTGCGGGTGAGCCAGACGTTGCCGCCAATCGTCGAGCCTTTGCCAATGGTGATGCGCCCCAGAATGGTCGCGCCGGCATAGATCACCACGTCGTCTTCAACAATCGGATGGCGCGGGTGGCCTTTTTGCAGTTGGCCCGATTCGTCCGCCGGGAAACGTTTGGCGCCCAAGGTCACCGCTTGGTAGATACGCACACGTTCGCCGATGATCGCGGTTTCTCCGATCACCACGCCCGTGCCGTGGTCGATAAAGAAGCTGCGGCCAATCTGCGCGCCCGGGTGAATATCAATGCCCGTGGACGAATGCGCGATTTCGGCGCTGATGCGGGCCAGCAAGGGCAGGCCGGCGCGGTACATGTGGTGCGCCAGGCGATGGTGAATCACCGCCAGAATCCCCGGATAGCACAGCAACACCTCGTCGACACTGCGCGCCGCCGGGTCGCCGTGGTAGGCGGCCAGCACGTCGGTGTCGAGGATGCTGCGCAGGCGCGGCAAGGCCAGGGCAAAGTCCTGGATCAATACGGTCGCCGTCTCGTCCACGCCCGCATCCGGCAACCCTGCCTGACGCGCGGCGTAACGCAGTTCCAGCCGCGCCTGGGCCAGCAGCGCGTTGAGCGCTACGTCGAGGGTGTGGCCCACGTAGAAGTCTTCGCTCTCTTCGCGAAGGTCGACCGGGCCCAGGCGCATCGGGAACAACGCGCCGCACAGGGCCTCTAGAATCTCGGCCATCGCGGCGCGCGAAGGCAGCTCGCGGCCGCCCAGTTCACCGCTGACACGGCCGTTTTGCGAACGCCACTGGTTACGGGCCGTGCGCAATTGGCCGACGATGGTTTGCAACTGCCAAGGGTTGGAACGTTCACTCACGCTGAATTCTCCGCGCGCTGGGGGGCTGATTGATCAGCCGCGAATGGGCAATGATTTTTACGGTATCAAACTGTTTCGGGCTTAGCCAATCAACGCGTGCGTCGACGCCAGATTCGCCAGCCCACGAACATCAGCACCAATACGCTCAACGCCGCCGCCAGTGTCACGGTCAAGCCGTTATAGCTGAACAGCGGTTTCTCGATACGCACATAACCGGGCTTGGCAAACAATTGGCGCAACGCGCTGTTGGCTTGCTCAAGTGTCACCGCTTGCAAGCGTTTGGACGGGTCGGCAAACCGGCCGCCGTCGTAGTCGCCCAAGGCGCTCCAGTAATAATCAGCCAAGGCGCTGTTGCCTTGCACGGCCCAGGCCTGGCGCGCCACCGCGGCGTTTTTGAGGCGGGCAAAGGTCTGCGGGTCGAGGCCGTCCTTGAGCAAACTTTGTTTGAGTTCGCCCATCACCTGTTGGGCCTTGGCCACGTCATCGCGGGCAAGATCGGCGTTGAGGCTTAAAAAGCTCACGCCACCGAACACTTCGCGCTCGGCCCAGGGCCCGTAAGACAACCCGTGCTTGAGCCGCAGCTCGCTGTACAACGACCACTCCAGGTAATCGCGCAGCAGGTCCCAGGTTTCATCGCTCTGCTCGTCGATCACCGGCTCCGGCAGCAACCAATGCAGCTTGGCCGTCTCGCCGACCACACCGCGCACCAATGTGCGCTCGGTGTCAGCCTTGGCTTCGATGGCGGGCAGCGGCAGGTGCTCGCTGGGGTCGACCGGTTCGAGTGCGCCGTAGGTGCGCTCCAGATAAGCCGGCAGCAGGCGGTCGAGGTCGCCAACCATGATCAGGGTCATGTTGTTGGGGGCGTACCACGTGTTGCGCACCGCTTCGAGCTGTTGGCGCGTGAGGTTATGCACCTCGGCACGCTCGGCGCATTTGAGGCCCAGCTCCACCGCCAACTGGTTGCTGGCGCTGTGCCCGAGGTCCTGGCGGTCCAGCCAGCGCTGCAGGTGTGAATAGTGGCCGCCGTCTTCGCGCTCAACCACTTGTTTGGCCTCGCTGATGCGCTGGTCGGTCATTTGCGTGCGGGTCAGCAGGCTCAGCAGCAGGTCGAGGATTTTGCGCTGGTTTTTCGCCGGGGCTTCGATCACGAAGGTGGTGTCGGCGTTGCTGGTGTAGGCGTTCCATTCGCCGCCCAGCGCTTGCATGCGCTCTTCCAGGCCGCCTTCGCCGCTGTCGTCGACGCCGCTGAACAATAAGTGCTCCAGCAGGTGGGGTAGCTGTTGATCGGCGCAACTGAAGTCATCCATGCCCACGCCGACCACCAAGCGAATGGACACATGGCCGCGCTCGTAGCCGGGCTTGAGGATCAGTTGCAAGCCGTTAGGCAGTTGATAGCCCTCTACGCTGAAGCGGTCGAGGGCAAAACTCTGAGCTGCTCCCAGCAGCACGCAGATAAACAGCAGGCAACGCATAAAAATCCCTGGATCTCTGAATCCGTTTTGAGAGGGCGAGTGGCGCAGCGCGTCAGTCTGTGCAGGTTAGACGCTGCTTACAGACTGACAACACGGTCGCGTGCAACGTTCAGGGTGAATGTAGGGTGTCGGCGTTGTCTTCAGGTTCCAGCGCGCCGGTATCGGTGTTTTCCAGCACCACGTAAGCGCTGCCGCAAAACAGTGAATTCAGGCGCTGCATGTCGGCAATCAGCTCCAGGTGCACGGAGCTGGTTTCGATGCTTTGGGTGATTTTTTGTTGCAAACGGTTCACGTGAGCGTGGGCCAGGCGCCGCTCTTGTGCGCGAAAACGGCGTTTTTCGCGCAGCAGTTGGCGGGCGATGTGTGGGTCCGAGTTCAGGAACACCGTGAGGCCCAGGCGCAGGTTCTCGATGAGCTGGGTTTGCAGGTCTACCAGCTCTTCAAGCCCCGTGGCCGAAAACGAACGGCGTTGCGAGGTTTTCTGCTGCTGGACTTTGCGCAGCATGCGCTCGATCAGGTCGCTGGCCAGTTTGAGGTTGATCGCCAGTTCGATGATCTCGGCCCAGCGGCGACTGTCGTGTTCGCCCAGGTCTTCGCGGGGCATTTGTGCCAGGTACAGTTTGACCGCGCTGTAGAGCACTTCGACGTCATCGCTGAGGGTGCGCATTGCTTGCGTCATTGAGGTTTGCTTGCCGCGCAGAACGTCGAGCATATTGACCAACATGGTGTCGATCAGGTCGCCAATGCGCAGGGTTTCGCGCACGGCGTTGGTCAGCGCCAGGGTGGGCGTGTCGAGTGCTGCAGGGTCGAGGTGGCGTGGGGTGATGCTGCCGTTGGCGAGATCGCGCTCGGGCAATAGTCGGGCACACAGCCGCGCCATGAGGCCGATGGTGGGCAGCATCAAGAAGCAGCGCGTGGTGTTGTAGAGCAGGTGGAAGCCGATGACGAGTTCCTGGGGCCTGAAGTTAAGGCTGTCCATCCAGTCCACCAGCGGCGTGAGCACCGGCATGATCAGCAGCAAACCGATCAATTTGTAGAGCAGGCTACCGAGCGCCACCTGCCGCCCCGCCGTGTTTTGCATGCTGGTGCTGAGAAACGCCAGCACGCCGCTGCCAATGTTGGCGCCGATCACCAGGCCAACGGCCACGGGCAGGCTGATCACGCTGGCGCCGGCCAGGGTCGCGGTGAGCAGCACGGCGGCCAGGCTGGAGTACGAGACCATCGCAAACACCGCGCCGACCAGGGCATCGAGCAGCAAGTCGCCGGTCAACGAGGCGAAAATCACCTTCACGCCCTGGGCATGGGTGATGGGCGAGGCGGCTTCGACGATCAGTTGCAACGCCAGAATAATCAGGCCCAGGCCAATCCCGACGCGCCCCAGTTGCCCGGCGCGGGTTTGTTTGCGTGACAGGAAGAAGATCACACCCAAAAAAATCAGCAGCGGTGACAGCCACGACAAATCGAAGGTCAGCACCCGTGCCATCAGCGCGGTCCCGACGTCAGCCCCGAGCATGGTTGCCAGCGCGGGTGTGAGCGTCATCAGGCCCTGGCCGACAAAGGAAGTCACCAGCAGGGCGGTGGCGTTGCTGCTTTGCACCATGGCGGTGACGATGATACCGGCGATAAACGCGAGTATCGGTCTGGACACGTTCTGGCCGATGACATGGCGCAAGTTCGTGCCGTAAACCCGCAAGATACCGGTTCGCACGATGTGCGTGCCCCAGATCAGCAGGGTCACGGCAGAGAGAAGATTGAGCAGGGTCAGCATGCTGGCTCCCTGTGGTCGATACTTTGGAGGATCAGATAGCTGCAGGCCGTTCTTACAGATGTTTCTTAAGCTGTAGTCGGCAATTGAGCAGAACGCCAGCATCGCACAGCTGGCGGTGTGTTGAAACATTTGTGAAACATTTGCATCTTCACTGTAGGAGCGAGCTTGCCTCGCGATCTTTTAAACGCTCAAAAGATTGCGAGACAAGCTCGCTCCTACAGGAGAGCCGGGTTAGTTGAGCTTCAGCACTTTGGCCAGGACGATTTTCGGGCCTTTCATCTTTTTGATGATGATGCGCAGGCCTTCGACTTCCAGTTGCTCTTCTTCTTCAGGCACGCGGTTGAGGGTGTCGTAGATCAAGCCTGCAACGGTTTCGGCCTCGACGTGGTCAAGGTCGACGCCCAGCAGGCGCTCGATCTTGAACAGCGGCGTATCACCGCGCACCAGCAGTTTGCCTGGCTGGTACGAGAGGATGCCGCGCTCAGCCTTGCGGTGTTCGTCCTGAATGTCGCCCACCAGCACTTCGAGCACGTCTTCCATGGTCAGGTAGCCGACCACTTTGCCGTCGGCTTCTTCCACCAGGGCAAAGTGCGCGCCGCCCTTGCGGAACTGCTCCAGCAGCTGCGCCAGCGGCATGTGGCGTGACACGCGCTCCAGCGGGCGGATCAGTTCTTCAAGGTTGAAGGTTTCGGGCAGGTGATCGAGGTCAGCCAGCTCAAGCAGCAGGTCCTTGATGTGCAACAGACCGACAAAGGTGTTGGTGTCGGCGTCGTAGACCGGGTAGCGGCTGAACTTGTGACGGCGGAACAGCGCAAGGATTTCCTTGAGCGGCGCCTTGTAGTCCAGGGTCACCAGGTCTTCGCGTGAATTGGCCCAGTCGACCACTTCCAGCTCGCCCATTTCCACGGCCGAGGCCAGCACGCGCATGCCTTGGTCGCTCGGGTCCTGGCCACGGCTGGAGTGCAGGATCAGTTTGAGTTCTTCGCGGCTGTAGGCGTGGTCATGGTGAGCACCGGGCTCGCCTTGGCCGGCAATCCGCAAAATGGCGTTGGCGCTGGCGTTGAGCAGGTAGATGGCCGGGTACATGGCCCAGTAGAACAGGTACAGCGGCACGGCTGTCCACAGCGACAGAGTTTCGGGTTTGCGGATGGCCCAGGATTTAGGGGCCAGTTCGCCGACCACAATGTGCAGGTACGAAATGATGAAGAAGGCGGTAAAGAACGACACACCTTTGATCACTTCAGGCGACTGCACGCCCAGCGCGCCGAGCAGCGGTTCGAGCAAGTGGGCAAACGCCGGCTCACCGACCCAGCCCAGGCCCAGCGAGGCCAGGGTGATACCCAATTGGCAGGCGGACAGGTAAGCGTCGAGCTGGTTGTGCACGGTGCGCAGGATCTGCCCGCGCCAGCCGTTGACGTCTGCGATGGCCTCGACCCGGGTCGAGCGCAGTTTGACCATGGCAAATTCAGCCGCAACGAAAAAGCCGTTGAGCAGTACCAGGATCAGAGCAAAAAGAATCATGCCGAAGTCGGCGAAGAGTGTTGCGAGGGTCAAGCCAGGGGAAGGGTCCATGATGGAGTTTTACGGGTTCCAATATTCAACGAGTTGAGGGTTTCAGGGCCTGCATATGCAGGCCCCGGCCAAGCAATGTAGCGGCTGATGCGGTGCTTGCCTAGTGGGCTTTTGCCGCACGGGTCAGCTGACGGAGGCGCTAATCCTGGGTTTTATGACCTGAACCGGGTCGAATTGGCAGGTAAAAGTGCTGCCGTGGCCCAATACGCTGCTGATGTCCAGGTGCCCGTGGTGGCGCAATAGCACGTGTTTGACGATGGCCAGCCCCAGGCCCGTACCGCCGGTGCTGGCATTGCGGCTGGAGTCTACGCGGTAGAAGCGTTCGGTCAGGCGCGGCAGGTGTTTGTTGTCGATGCCGACCCCCGAATCCTGCACGCTCAGGTGCGCGCCCAAGTGGTCTGCCCACCAGCGAATACGGATAGAGCCGCCGTCCGGGGTGTATTTGACGGCGTTGAACACCAGGTTGGAGAACGCGCTGCGCAGCTCGGCTTCGCTGCCCTTGAGGGCCACGTTGGTGTCGATGTCCAGGGTGATGGTCTGGTTGCGTTGCCCGGACAACGCCTGGGCGTCGCCCTTGATCGAGCGCAGCAAGGCGTCGATAGGCACCGGCTGGTTGTCCGAGGGGTAGTCGGTGGCTTCCAGCTTGGCCAGCAACAGCAGGTCATTGAGCAGCGTCTGCATGCGTTCGCCCTGTTGCTGCATTTGTGACAGCGGGCGCTTCCAGCGCGGGTTCACGTCATCGACGTTGTCGAGCAGGGTTTCCAGATAGCCGCAAATCACCGTCAACGGCGTGCGCAGTTCATGGGAGACGTTGGCAATGAAGTCTTTGCGCATTTGCTCCAGATGGTGGAGGCGGGTGACATCACGCACCAACATCAGGTGCTCGTTGTTGCCATAGCGGGTGATGTAGAGCTGGATGCGCAGGTGGTCGTTGACCGGCGAAGGAATTTCCAGCGGTTCGGCGTAATTGCCGTTGTCGAAGTATTCCTTGAAGCGCGGGTGGCGAACCAGGTTGGTGACCGGCTGGCCGCTGTCTTGCGGGGTCTTGAGGCCCAGCAGGGTTTCGGCGGCGCGGTTCCACCATTCCAGGTCGCCATGGCTGTCGAGCATGACCACGGCGTCCTTGAGGGCGGCGGTGGACTCTTGCACACGGTCAATCACCGCTTGCAGGCGCCCGCGTACGCGCTGGTCGCGGCGTTGCAGGTGGTAGATGCTGTCAAACACCTCACCCCACAGGCCATAGCCATCGGGCGGTGCTTCGTCGGGTTGGTGGTTGCGCAGCCAATCGTGCAGGCGCAGCAGCTGTTTAAGGGTCCAGCCCAGATAAAGGCCCAGACCGACGACCAGGCTCCAGCCGTAATACCCACTGATCAACCCGATGAACAGGCAGCCGGTAATCAAAAGCAATAGATGGCGAATCAGAGTGCCATGCCAATTTGGGTTCAAGTCACACGTCCCGTTGTGGGCTTAAGCGGCAAGCTATAAGCAGCAAGCTCCAAGCTTGCCGCTTACAGCCAATAGCTAGCTGCTGCTCTTAAGCTTTTGTTGAAAACCGATAACCGGTGCCGCGCACGGTTTGTACCAGATTTTCATACGCCTCGCCGAGGGCTTTGCGCAAGCGACGGATGTGCACGTCGACGGTCCGTTCTTCAACGTACACGTTGCCGCCCCACACTTGGTCAAGTAACTGGCCACGGGTGTAGGCACGTTCTTGGTGGGTCATGAAGAATTGCAGCAGGCGGTATTCGGTGGGGCCCATGTCGGCCGGGGTGCCGTCGATGGTGACGCGGTGGCTGATGGGGTCGAGCAGCAGGCCGCCGATTTCAATCGGTGATTCGTTGTCGGCGGGGCCTGCACGGCGCAGCACGGCTTTGAGGCGGGCGACCAGTTCACGCGGGGAAAACGGCTTGGTGATGTAGTCATCAGCGCCCACTTCCAGGCCCTGGATCTTGTTGTCCTCTTCGCCTTTGGCGGTGAGCATGATGATCGGAATGTCATTGGTCAGTTCTTCGCGTTTCAGGCGACGGGCCAATTCGATCCCCGATGTGCCGCCGGGCAGCATCCAGTCCAGCAGAATCAGGTCAGGCTTACGGTCCACGATGATGGCGTGAGCGTCCTGAGCATTGTCGGCTTCCAGGCAATCGTAGCCAGCCATTTCCAAGGCCACCGCGATCATCTCGCGGATCGGTGCCTCGTCATCTACGATCAAAATGCTCCTGCCAACCATGCCGTAACCCTCGTGTCATTTAACTGTCTTGTGGCGCATTAGATAACGGAATTATTGCAGTCGTGTGACAGCTTTGAGCCTAAAAGCGCTCCGCAGATTAGTGGACTACGCTTTGATCTCAAATCGTACAACCACAAAAAGGGCGATTCCGATGACTTATAACACTACTTCCCTGAAGGCATTGCTGCTGGCCGCCGCGCTGGCGCTTCCGGGGCTGGCCTTTGCTGACGAGCCGGCGATGGTCAAGGACGGATTTCTGGTTGATCACGTCGGCTTGACGCTCTACACGTACGACAAGGATGCGGACGGTAAGTCGACGTGCTACGACACCTGCGCCAAAAACTGGCCACCGCTGCCCGCCAAGTCCGACGCCAAAGACATGGGTGACTGGAAAACGACCGAGCGCACAGACGGCACGAAACAATGGGTCTACAAGGATAAGCCGCTGTACACCTTTGCAGGCGACAAGAGCTCTGGTGAAAAAACCGGCGACGGCAAAGGCGGTGTGTGGCACGTGGCCAAGCCATAAACCTTTAAAGCGGGCCCGCTCATTCGTGGGAGCGGGCTTGCTCGCGATTCAGTGATGCACAGACCTCCAGCTCATGACTGTCATTTCTGACAGCAGACGTGATTACCTCCTGAGCGCATGCTGTGAGGCAGGTCACTCCAAGAGCTTGCCCATGACGTCGCTCCACGCCCATACGCCGACGCTAGCCGTTATCGATCCGCGCGGGTTACCGATTCGTACGGTGGCGTTTGCGTGCTCAGTGGGCGGGCAAACACCCGAGCAACGGGTGACGCAGAGTGTGTTCGACCCCATGGGGCGGTTGGTGGCGCAGCGCGACCCGCGTGTGTTCGCGCACGCTACGGCTCCAGCTAATCTGCTGACCGTGTTCAGCCTGTCCGGTCAGGTGTTGGCCACTGACAGCAGCGATGCGGGGTGGCGGGTCAGCCTGGCGGGCGAGGCCGGGCAGATGCTGGAGGTGTGGGACACCTGCGAGAGTCATTGGCAAACCGCTTATGACGATTCGATGCGCCCGGTCAGCGTGACTGAAAACCGTAGCCATGTGATCGAGCGGTTCAGTTATGCGCAGCCCAACGCGGAGAGCGCCCGGCACAACCGCTGCGGCAGGTTGCTGCGCCACGACGACCCGGCGGGTACACGGCACATGACCGAATACGGCCTGGCAGGCGGAACGCTGGAAGAAACCCAACAGTTTTTGCGTAGCCTTGACCTGCCTCATTGGCCCGAGCCCGAGGCCCAGCGCGACCTGTTGCTGGAGGAGGCCGACCCGCTTATCAGCCGCTGGCACTTCAACGCCGCTGGCGAAGTGCTCAGCCAGACCGATGCCAAAGGGCATCAACAACACTTCAGCCACACCGTGGCCGGGCAACTGCGCGAAACCGGCCTGCAAATCGCGGGTAGCAGCGCTGTAAAAACCTTGGTCAGCAACATTCGCTACAACGCCTTTTCTCAAGTCGAAAGCGAAACCGCTGGCAATGGCGTTGTCACGCGTCTGATCCACGAAGCGTCGACCGGCCGTCTGGCTCGCCTGCAGGCGCAAGCACCTGGCAAACGGCTGTTGCAAGATTTGCACTACCGCTACGACCCGGTTGGCAACCTTGTTGAGATTGAAGACGCAACCCTGGCCACCCGACATTTTGCCAATCAGCGTATCGAACCCATTCGCCGCTTTACCCACGACAGCCTCTACCAACTGATTGCAGCCAGCGGTTGGGAGACCGCCAAGCCGTCACTCGGCCCGGACCTACCGGCCTGGCAGACTTCGGACGCCAGCCAGGTGGTCAATTACAGCGAAACCTATCGCTACGATGCGGCGGGCAATCTGCTGGAGCGCACTCACCTGGGGGCGGTCAATCACACGCTGTCGATGCACATCGCCCCACACAGCAACCGCCTTATGCGCAGCGGCGAAACGGAACACAGCTACGACGCCAATGGCAATGTGCTGATCTTGCAGTCCGGCCAATCCCTACAGTGGGATGCCCGCAATCAACTGTGCGCAATCGCCCAGGTCACCCGTCAGCACGCCGCCAATGACGAGGAGCGCTATATCTACGGCGGTGGAGGCAAGCGCCTGCGCAAAGTCCGCACCTGGCAAGCGCAGGCCAACAGTCACACCGCCGAAACCCGCTACCTGCCGGGGCTGGAGGTGCGCACCAACAGCGCCAGCCAGGAACAGCTTGAGGTCGTCACTGTTCAGGCCGGGCGGTGCCGCGTGCAATGGTTGCATTGGGACACACCGCCCACCGGCCTTGGCAACGATCAGTTGCGCTACACCCTCGACGACCACTTGGGTTCCAGCACGCTGGAGCTGGACGATCAGGCCCAACTGATCAGCCAGGAAACCTACTACCCGTTCGGCGGTACCGCGTGCTGGGCCGGGCGTAATGAAGTGGAGGCCAGCTACAAAACCATCCGTTACTCAGGCAAGGAACGCGATGCCTCAGGGCTGTATTACTACGGCTATCGCTACTACGCCCCGTGGCTATACCGCTGGCTGAACCCCGACCCGGGCGGCGACATTGATGGGCTGAACCTGTATGGGTTTGTCGGCAATGACCCGATGGGGCATGTGGATGCGGATGGGCGTACACGCGTGCGCAAGCTCTCAGGCCCGGAGTTAGGGACGGATTTGATTGTGGCCGCAGTGGGGGCAGCCCCTGAAATGACAGGAGCGCAAGCCCGAGCGTTATTAGCTGATGACGATACGCAAGACAGCCAAGCTGAAAACTTTCAACTCGCGGCTGAGGTTGCAGATGCAGACCTTCAAGAGAGTGATTTTCAAGATCAGTTTCAGCAGATCATGGGGACATTGCCTGCGCCTGTTACAGAGCCTCAGCCTGGCACGTCTTCGCAGGGCACACTCCAAGTGCCTGCTGTGCCAGCACCTAAGCGCTTTAACTGTGATGTGGCTGATTGCGGGAAAGTTTTTAAAAGGAAAGACCATCTTGAGGTTCACTTGCGAACTCATACCGGCGAGAGGCCGTACCCGTGCACTGAATCTGGATGCTCAGCGAGCTATAAAGATCGCACCACTTTTAAGCGTCACTTGCTCACTCATACCGGCGAGAAGCCGTTCCCGTGCCCTGTGCCTGGATGCTTAAAGAGCTTTGGCCGGAACGGCCATCTTAAGGCTCACTTGCTCACTCATACCGGCGATAAGCCGTACCCGTGCACTGCGCCTGGCTGCACAAAGAGCTTTGGCCGGAAGGCCAATCTTGTGAATCACTTGCGAACTCATACCGGCGAGAAGACGCACTGGTGCACTGTGCCTGGATGCTTTAAGAACTTCAGACAGAAGGCCCATCTACAGTGTCATCAGAAAATCCACAGGCGGTGAAAGTGCTTTTGAACGCTGCGCTCACGTTCCCCGCACCCATAAAAAAACCTCGCCCCCCTGTGACAGGAGGCGAGGTTTTTTAAGTCGCAATCTTAAGCGGCGTCAGGCGACTTTGGACGGCGTACATCCGGCTGCTTCCAGGACTCGGCAGCGGCTTCGTCGATGGCCTGCTGGATGGCCTTTTTGCGGTGCTCTTCGGCGCGGCGGCTGAAGAACCACACCAGGAAGGTCACCAGCGACACCGCCAGCAAAATCAAGCTGGCCACGGCGTTGATCTCGGGTTTAACCCCCAGACGCACGGCCGAGAACACTTCCATCGGCAAGGTCGTGGAGCCCGGGCCGGACACGAAGCTGGCCAGTACCAGGTCGTCCAGCGACAGGGCAAAGGACATCATGGCGCCCGCCGCCAGGGACGGGGCGATCATCGGGATGGTGATCAGGAAGAACACCTTCCACGGCTTGGCACCCAGGTCCATGGCCGCTTCTTCGATGGACAGGTCCAGCTCACGCAGACGCGCCGACACCACCACCGCCACATAGGCCGCACAGAACGTGGTGTGAGCGATCCAGATGGTGACGATGCCGCGCTCTTGCGGCCAGCCAATCATCTGCGCCATGGCCACGAACAGCAGCAACAGCGACAGACCGGTGATCACTTCAGGCATGACCAGCGGCGCCGTCACCAGGCCGCCGAACAGCGTGCGGCCCTTGAAGTGGCTGATACGGGTCAGCACGAACGCTGCCAGGGTGCCCAGTGCGACCGCTGCAATCGCCGTGTAGCAGGCGATTTCCAGCGAGCGCATGACCGCGCCCATCAGTTGGGTGTTGTCGGTCAGGCCGGTGTACCACTTCAACGACCAGCCGCCCCACACCGTCACCAGTTTGGAGGCGTTGAAGGAGTAGATCACCAGGATCAGCATTGGCAGGTAGATGAACAACAGCCCTACCACCAACATAAAGCTAGAGAAACGAATGCGCTTCATATCTTGCCCTCCAGCTCTTTAGCCTGGCTGCGGTTGAACAGGATGATCGGCACAATCAGGATCGCCAGCATGACCACCGCCAGTGCAGAAGCTACCGGCCAGTCACGGTTGTTGAAGAACTCTTGCCACAACACTTTACCGATCATGAGGGTTTCCGGGCCGCCCAGCAGTTCCGGGATCACGAACTCGCCCACTACCGGGATAAACACCAGCATGCAGCCCGCGATGATGCCGTTTTTAGACAGCGGAACGGTGATCTTCCAGAAGCTGTTGAAGGTGCTCGAACCCAAGTCAGACGCGGCTTCCAGCAAGCTGTGGTCGTGTTTGACGAGGTTGGCGTACAACGGCAGGATCATGAACGGCAGGTACGAGTAGACGATACCGATGTACACCGCGGTGTTGGTGTTGAGGATCTGCAACGGTTGATCGATCCAGCCCATGGACATCAAGAAGCCATTGAGCAGGCCGTTGTTGCTCAGAATGCCCATCCACGCGTAAACGCGGATCAGGATCGCGGTCCAGGTCGGCATCATGATCAGCAGCACCAGTACGGTCTGCATCTCTTTGCGCGCATTGGCGATGGCATAGGCCATCGGATAGCCGATCAGCAGGCACAACAGCGTGCTGATAAAGGCCATCTTCAGCGAGCCCAGATACGCGGCGATATATAGCTCATCGTCGCCCAACATGGCGTAGTTGCCCAGGTTCAGCAGGATCTCGAGCTTCTGGTCAACGTAGTTGAGGATCTCGGTGTACGGCGGAATCGCGACGTCTGCCTCAGCAAAGCTAATCTTCAGAACGATGAAGAACGGCAGCATGAAAAACAGAAACAGCCACAGGAATGGAATCCCGATGACCACATGACGGCCACCGGGGGTTATTCGTTGCAGTCGGCGTTTAAGCTTTCGCATGTTCATGAGCGCAGTACCACGCCGCTGTCGTCTTCCCACCAGACATAGACCTGATCGTCCCAGGTCGGACGAGCGCCCTGGCGTTCAGCGTTGGCCACGAAGGACTGCACCAGCTTGCCGCAGGGCAGTTCGACGTAGAACACCGAGTGGCCGCCCAGGTAAGCGATGTCATGCACCTTGCCGCGCGACCAGTTGTACTCGTAGGACGGCTTTTCGGTGGTGATCAGCATTTTTTCCGGGCGGATCGCGTAGGTAATGTGTTTGTCTTCGACCGAGGTGGTCACGCCATGCCCGACGTAAATGTCGTTCTCCAGCTCCGGGCTGTTGATGCGCGCGTAGCCTTCAGCGTCGTCGACCACTTCACCTTCGAACAGGTTGACGTTACCGATGAATTCGCACACCAGGCGGCTCACCGGGGTTTCATAGATATCGATCGGGCTGCCGATCTGGGCGATCCAGCCCAGGTGCATGATCGCGATGCGCTGGGCCATGGTCATGGCCTCTTCCTGGTCGTGGGTCACCATGACGCAGGTCACGCCGACGCGCTCAATGATTTCCACCAGCTCCAGTTGCATCTGCGAACGCAGTTTTTTATCCAGCGCGCCCATGGGTTCGTCGAGCAGCAGCAATTTAGGACGCTTGGCCAGCGAACGGGCCAGGGCCACACGTTGGCGCTGACCGCCCGACAACTGGTGCGGTTTGCGCTTGGCGTACTGGGTCATGTGCACCAGCTTGAGCATTTCGCCAACGCGGGCATCGATTTCAGCGCTCGCCATTTTGTCCTGCTTGAGGCCGAAGGCGATGTTTTGCGCCACGGTCATGTGCGGGAACAGAGCGTAGGACTGGAACATCATGTTGATCGGCCGCTCATAGGGCGGCAGGTCGGTGATGTCCACGCCATCGAGGAAAATACGGCCCTCTGTTGGGCGCTCGAAACCGGCGAGCATGCGCAGCAAGGTGGATTTGCCCGATCCCGATCCGCCGAGCAAGGCGAAGATCTCGCCTTTGTTGATTTCCAGGGACACATCGTCCACTGCAATCGTCTCGTCGAATTTTTTCGTGACCCGGTCGATTTTGACCAGAACCTGTTTAGGGGTCTGATCGCCCTCGAGGGCTTTCTTATAGGCGCCGGAGGCAACAGCCATTTACGAAACTCCCAACAAATTTAGCAGCCCGAACAAGAGGTTCGGGCCTTGGATAGGTGGTCTTGCGAGCTATTTACCCGTTTTGACCTTAGTCCACGAACGCGTCATCAGACGCTGAATGTTCGGCGGTAGCTCGGTCGAAACGTAAGCCTTGTCCAGTACCGCCTGGGTTGGGTAAACCGCTTCGTCGGTACGAATGGACTCGTCCATTACCTTGTCAGCCCCAGGGTTTGGGTTGGCATAGCCAACGTAGTCACTGACCTTGGCGATGACTTCAGGTTGCAGCAGGTAGTTGATGAATGCGTGTGCTTCTTTGACGTTGCTGGAGTCTTTTGGAATGGCCAGCATGTCAAACCACAGGGCGCCGCCCTCCTTAGGTACGACGTAGGCAATGTTCACGCCCTTTTTCGCTTCTTCGGCACGGTTTTTGGCCTGGAACACATCACCGGAGAAGCCGATCGCTACGCAGATGTTGCCGTTGGCAAGGTCTGAGATGTACTTGGACGAGTGGAAGTAGGTGACGTAAGGACGTACCGCCAACAGGGTTTTCTCGGCCTTTTTGTAGTCTTCAGTGTTGGTGCTGTTGGCGTTCAGGCCCAGGTAGTTGAGCACGGTAGGCATCATTTCATCGGCCGAATCCAGGAACGACACGCCGCAGGCTTGCAGCTTTTTGATGTTCTCCGGCTTGAAGACCACGTCCCACGAGTCGATTTTGTCGACGCCCAGGACTTCTTTGACTTTATCGACGTTGTAACCAATGCCATTGGTGCCCCACAGGTACGGCACGGCGTATTGGTTGCCCGGATCGTTCTGCTCAAGGCGCTTGAGCAAGGCAGGATCCAGGTTGGAATAGTTGGGCAGCTGCGATTTGTCGAGCTTTTGGAAAGCGCCCGCTTTGATCTGTTTGCCCAGGAAGTGGTTAGACGGCACAACCACGTCATAACCGGTACGGCCAGCCAGCAGCTTGCCTTCCAGTGTTTCGTTGGAATCAAAGACGTCATACACCGGTTTGATGCCGGTGGCCTTTTCAAAATCGGCCAAGGTATCGGGTGCTATGTAGTCCGACCAGTTATAAATGTGCACGGTGGGGGCCGCTTGAACGCTGACTGCAAGCGCTAGACCGGCTCCGACCATCAAGGTCTTGCGAAACAAGGAAATAGACACGTGGTGGTCCTCTAAATAGTTGGGCCTGAGTTGCCCGTGTCTTCCGGCAGCTGAACCGCTAAAGACAAAACCGGCGCGCAACTTACCCTCGATAAACCTGCACAGCAAAGTTTTCTGCGATTTATTGCGATAACACGCTGATTTCACATGAAATCTGGCTTGTAGGAGCGAGCTCGTCTCGCGATCTTTTGATCTTTTAAAAGATCGCGAGGCAAGCTCGCTCCTACAGGATTGCCGTGTTACTTACCGGATTTGATCTTGGTCCAGCTGCGGGTCAGCAGGCGCAAGGTTGCAGGTGGCAAGTCACTGATCGCGTACAGATGTTCTTTGACTTCATCCGACGGATAGATGCTTGGATCACCCGAGATGTCTTTATTCACCAACGGTGTTGCAGCTTTGTTACCGTTCGGGAAACGAACACTGTTAGTGATCTCGGCCATCACTTCCGGTTCCAGCAGGTAGTTCATCCAGGCGTAAGCGGCATCAACGTTTTCGGCATCTTTAGGGATGGCGACCATGTCGTAGAAGCTGCCTGCACCTTCTTTCGGGATCACGTACTTGAGTTTGACCTTGTCACCGGCTTCTTTGGCGCGGCTGATGGATTGCTCCAGGTCGCCCGAGTAGCCCACTGCAACGCAGATGTTGCCGTTGGCCAGGTCAGAGATGTACTTGGAGGAGTGGAAGTAAGCGATCGAAGGACGCACCTTGAGGAACAGCTCTTCGGCTTTCTGCAGATCGTCTTTCTTCTGGCTGTTGGTCGGCAAGCCCAGGTAATGCAGCGCCACCGGCAGCATTTCGGTTGGCGAGTCGAGCACGCTCACGCCACATTTTTTCAGCTTCTCGATGTTCTCGGGCTTGAAGATCACGTCCCAGGAATCAATGGTGTCGACGCCCAGAGCGGCTTTGACCTTCTCAGGGTTGTAGCCGATGCCAATGGTGCCCCACATGTACGGGAACGCAAATTTGTTGCCCGGGTCACTGGCATCGCCAACGGCCTTGAGCAGAGCAGGGTCGAGGTTTTTCCAGTTAGGCAGCTTGGACTTGTCCAGCTCCTGGTAAACGCCGGCTTTGATCTGCTTGGCCAGGAAGTTGTTGGATGGCACGACGATGTCGTAGCCAGACTTGCCCGCCAGCAGTTTGGCCTCGAGGGTCTCGTTGCTGTCGAACACGTCGTAAACCACTTTGATACCGGTCTTGTCTTCAAACTTTTTGACGGTATCGGGTGCGATGTAATCGGACCAGTTGTAAACGTGCAGCACTTTGTCTGCTGCTTGTGCTGCCCCGGCCATCACACCCATCAAGGACAGGGCGAGAAGGGTCTTGCCAGCTTTTTTAAAACCTGATGCCTTCATCTGTAATGCTCCAATTGTTCTTTTAAACCACCGATTCAGCGACCTGATGTCAGGGTAACCAAAGCCGGCGGCTAGTCTGGCAAGATCCAGGGCAGGCTTTCAAGGGAAGAGCCTTGATTCTTAAGGCTCTAAGCGCAATTGCCTACATAAAATCCGCAGTTTTCATGCGCCCAAAGCCTAGCAGTTAACCCTGCAATGCTTCCAAGGTCAGATCCAGGCACTTACGCGCCTTGGTCACCAACTCATCGATCTCGTCTTTGCTGATGACCAGCGGTGGCGCGATGATCATGGTGTCGCCGACGGCGCGCATGATCAGGCCGTTATCAAAGCAGAACTGGCGGCAGATCATGCCCACACCCCGGCCTTCATAACGTTTGCGAGTGGCTTTGTCCTGCACCAGTTCAATGGCGCCCAACAGGCCAACACCGCGCACTTCGCCCACCAACGGGTGATCGTTGAGTTCGCGTAAACGCTTTTGCAAATACGGTGCCGTTTCGGCGTTGGCCTTCTCGATAATTTTTTCTTCGCGCAGGATGCGGATGTTTTCGAGGGCAACGGCGGCGGCTACCGGGTGACCGGAGTAGGTGAAACCGTGGTTGAAATCGCCGCCTTCGTTGAGCACGGCCACCACTTCATCGCGCACGATCAGGCCGCCCATCGGGATGTAGCCCGAGGTCAGGCCCTTGGCGATGGTCATCATGTCGGGTTTGAGGTCGTAGAAATCGCTGCCGAACCACTCGGCGGTACGGCCAAAGCCGCAGATCACTTCGTCAGCCACGAACAGAATGTCGTACTTGGCGAGGATCTCTTTGATGCGCGGCCAGTAGGTGTCTGGCGGAACGACCACACCACCGGCACCCTGAATAGGCTCGGCAATAAAAGCACCGACGTTGTCGACGCCCAGCTCAAGGATCTTTTCTTCCAACTGATTGGCCGCCCAGATGCCGAACTCTTCCGGGGACATGTCGCCGCCTTCACCGAACCAGTACGGTTGCGGGATGTGGGTAATGCCCGGGATCGGCAAGTCGCCCTGTTCGTGCATGTAGGTCATGCCGCCCAGGCTTGCGCCCGCCACGGTCGAACCGTGGTAGCCGTTTTTACGGCTGATGATGACTTTCTTGTTCGGCTGGCCTTTGATCGCCCAATAGTGGCGAACCATACGCAGCATGGTGTCGTTGCCTTCCGAACCGGAACCGGTGAAGAACACGTGGTTCATGCCTTCGGGGGCAATGTCGGCGATGACTTTGGACAGCTCAAGCACCGGCGGGTGGGCGGTCATAAAGAACAGGTTGTAGTACGGCAGTTCGCGCATTTGCTTGCTGGCGGCATCGGCCAGTTCGTCACGGCCATAACCAATGGCAACACACCACAGGCCGGCCATGCCGTCGAGAATCTTGTGACCTTCACTGTCCCAGAGGTACACGCCCTTGGCGTGAGTGATGATGCGCGGGCCAACTTCTTTCAATTGCTTGAAGTCACTGAAAGGGGCCAGGTGGTGATCGTTGCTCAGTTGTTGCCAGGCTTGCGTTTGCGGGTTCTTGCTAGTCATACAGCTCTCCTTTTATTCAGTTGGGGAGCCGCACCTTCCAGGTGCGGCTCCCGGCGTGTCAGACGGCGAACAGCAGGAATTCCCGCTCCCACGAACTGATGACGCGCTTGAAGTTCTCATGTTCGGCACGTTTGACCGCGACGTAACCGGTGATGAACTTGGTGCCGAGGTACTTCTCGACGGTCTTGCTGTTTTCCATCCGCTCCAGAGCGTCTTCGATGGTCAACGGCAAGCGCAGGTTGCGGCGTTCATAGCCGCGGCCTACTACAGGCGCGCTTGGGTTGATGCCTTCGACCATGCCGATGTAGCCACACAGCAAGCTGGCCGCAATGGCCAGGTACGGGTTGGCATCGGCGCCCGGCAAACGGTTTTCGACGCGGCGGTTTTGCGGGCCGGCATCCGGTACGCGCAGGCCGACGGTGCGGTTCTCTTCGCCCCATTCCACGTTCACCGGCGCTGAGGTATCAGGCAGGAAGCGGCGGAAGGAGTTCACATTCGGTGCAAACAGCGGCAGCAGTTCAGGGATGAACTTCTGCAACCCGCCGATGTGGTTGAGGAACAGCTGGCTCATGGTCCCGTCTTCATTGGAGAAGATGTTTTTGCCCGTGGCGATGTCGATGATGCTCTGGTGCAAATGCATCGCGCTGCCCGGCTCGCCGGTCATGGGCTTGGCCATAAAGGTGGCGGCCACGTCGTGCTTGAGCGCCGCTTCGCGCATGGTGCGCTTGAATATCAGGATCTGGTCGGCCAGCGACAGGGCATCACCATGACGGAAGTTGATTTCCATCTGCGCGGTGCCGTCTTCGTGGATCAGGGTGTCCAGATCCAGCTCTTGCAGTTCGCACCAGTCGTACACGTCTTCGAACAGCGGATCGAACTCGTTGGCCGCTTCAATAGAGAAGGACTGACGGCCGGTTTCCGGGCGGCCGGAGCGGCCGACCGGCGGCTGCAACGGGTAGTCCGGGTCTTCGCTGCGCTTGGTCAGGTAAAACTCCATTTCTGGCGCCACGATCGGCTGCCAGCCGTGGTCGGCATAGAGTTTAAGGACCTTTTTAAGCACGTTGCGCGGTGACAACTCAATCGGGTTGCCCTGCTTGTCGTAGGTGTCGTGAATCACTTGAGCGGTTGGCTCAATGGCCCAGGGCACAACATATACGGCGTTCTGATCGGGACGGCAGACCATGTCGATGTCGGCCGGATCGAGGAGTTCGTAATAGATGTCGTCTTCGACGTAGTCGCCCGTAACGGTCTGCAGCAATACGCTCTCGGGCAGGCGCATGCCTTTTTCGGCAATGAATTTGTTGGTCGGCGAGATCTTACCGCGGGCAATGCCGGTAAGGTCGGCGATCATGCATTCGACTTCTGTGATCTTGTGGTCTTTCAACCAATCGGTGAGCTGGTCGAGGTTGTTACTCATAAATGCCTCTGGGCTGAGTTTCCTGACTTGAATAAGTCAGGCGTTTACTGACGCATCGGCGTCGCGTTGGTGTGCGCGCCGTCTGCAGGCATCTCCGAATGCCTGGAAGATTGCGAGGTAAATCGGGTTAGAGCTTACCTGCCATTCGGGGTGCCATTGAACTGCTAAAGCAAAAGCCTTGCCGTGTTCTACCGAGACGGCTTCTACCAGCCCGTCCGGCGCAGTGGCTTCAATGCGTAGCCCCGGGGCCAACTGGTCAATGCCCTGGGTGTGAATCGAGTTGACGTCAAAGTCGATCGGCAGGCCCAAACCCGCCAGCACGCCGCCCGGTTGAACGTGCATGGCATGGCTGGGCCCGTACTGCACCTCAAGCGGTGCGCTCGGGTCTTCACGGTGCTCGATGAAACCGTCGACTTCGTGCAATTTCTGGTGAAGTGAGCCACCCAGGGCTACATTTAATTCTTGAAACCCCCGGCAAATGCCGAGCACCGGAACGCCGGCTGCCAGTGCGGCGCGGATCAAGGGGAGGGTGGTGCGATCACGTTCAGGATCATGCAGCGTGCCAGGCGCGCTGGCCGGGCCGTGATACAAATGCGGTTCGATATTGGAGGGTGACCCGGTAAAGAGCAGGCCGTCCAGACCGTCCAGACCGTCCAGAATATCGGACGGTTGTATGAGTTCTGCCAGAGACGGCAGGATCAGAGGCAAGCCTTTGGCTGCCACCGCGACAGCTCGCACGTACTTATCGCCAGTGATGTGATAAGGATGCAAACCGATCTGCTTGGTGCAGGCGGTGACGCCGATTATCGGCAGGCGTGACATGTAACACCCCGGTATTATTGCTGTTATGGGTTTGAATCGAGCTTAGCCTCGTTCATTTTTTTACACAACACCCCCGTAAAAAATACAACACGGCCCGCTCAAGCCTGCGGGTAGTGAAGCGATATAAGGGCGAAATTCGCCCTAAAATGCGTCAAAAATGCCCTTCGAGCGCTTTTTTGGGGCAAAAAATAGGTTGCTTGACTTCGGTATGCCGTTCGGGTTGACTGAAACCCGTAGCGCTCAATGATTGATATTTTTAACAACAAAGGTGTTGCATCATGTCGGTACCCCCGCGTGCCGTTCAGCTTAACGAAGCGAACGCGTTCCTTAAGGATCATCCTGAGGTTCTGTACGTAGACCTTCTAATTGCGGATATGAATGGTGTGGTGCGCGGCAAGCGCATCGAACGCACCAGCCTCCACAAGGTTTACGAGAAGGGCATCAACTTGCCTGCCTCTTTATTTGCCCTGGATATCAATGGCTCAACGGTGGAAAGCACCGGCTTGGGTCTGGACATCGGCGACGCAGACCGAATCTGTTATCCAATCCCTGACACCCTGTGCAACGAGCCATGGCAAAAGCGCCCAACCGCGCAACTGCTGATGACCATGCACGAACTTGAAGGTGACCCTTTCTTCGCCGATCCGCGCGAAGTACTGCGTCAAGTTGTTACCAAATTTGACGATCTTGGCCTGACTATTTGCGCAGCCTTTGAGCTGGAGTTCTACCTGATCGACCAGGAGAACGTAAACGGTCGCCCCCAACCGCCACGCTCCCCTATTTCCGGCAAGCGCCCGCACTCGACACAGGTTTACCTGATCGACGACCTCGACGAATACGTCGACTGCCTCCAGGACATTCTGGAAGGTGCCAAAGAGCAAGGCATTCCGGCTGACGCCATCGTTAAAGAAAGTGCCCCGGCGCAGTTCGAAGTGAACCTGCACCACGTTGCCGACCCTATCAAGGCCTGCGACTACGCGGTACTGCTCAAGCGTCTGATCAAAAACATCGCCTACGACCATGAGATGGACACCACCTTCATGGCCAAGCCTTACCCAGGCCAGGCAGGCAACGGGCTGCACGTCCATATTTCGATTCTGGACAAAGATGGCAAAAATATTTTTGCCAGCGAGGATCCCGAGCAGAACGCCGCATTGCGTCACGCGATCGGCGGTGTGCTCGAGACCCTACCGGCGCAGATGGCGTTCCTTTGCCCTAACGTCAACTCCTACCGTCGTTTCGGCGCACAGTTCTACGTGCCGAACTCGCCGTGTTGGGGCCTGGACAACCGTACGGTCGCGATCCGCGTACCGACCGGTTCTTCCGATGCCGTGCGTATCGAACACCGGGTTGCCGGTGCCGATGCCAACCCGTACTTGCTGATGGCGTCTGTGCTGGCCGGTGTTCACCACGGTCTGACCAACAAAATCGAACCGGGTGCTCCTGTAGAGGGCAACTCCTACGAGCAAAACGAGCAAAGCCTGCCGAACAACCTGCGTGATGCACTGCGTGAGTTGGACGATAGCGAGGTCATGGCCAAATACATCGATCCCAAATACATCGATATTTTTGTGGCCTGTAAAGAGAGCGAGCTGGAAGAGTTTGAACACTCCATCTCCGACCTCGAATACAACTGGTACCTGCATACCGTATAAGCGATTGCAGTACTCAAGAAACGCCACGGGCTTAACTGCCCGTGGCGTTTTTTTTGCGCTGTGCAATCGGTTGACCCGGCTCGTACAATGCCTGCAGCCCCGCAGGAGACACCCATGACGCGCCTCGCCACACCACGAGCCACCCCTCGCAAACCTCGCGCACGCAGCCAGGGCCGAATTGATTCGATCCTTGCCGCTGCCCGGACCTTGCTGGCGACACAGGGCGTCGCCAGCCTGTCGATATACAGCGTGGCCGAACATGCGGGTATCCCGCCGTCATCGGTGTATCACTTCTTCGCCAGCGTGCCGGCCTTGCTCGAAGCCCTGACCGAGGATGTGCACGGTGCTTTCCGCGCCTGCCTGCAAGCGCCCATCGACCACGAGGCATTGGCGACCTGGCGTGATCTGTCACGGGTTGTTGAGCAGCGCATGATGACTATCTACAGCGAAGACGCAGCGGCCCGGCAACTGATCCTGGCGCAGCACGGCCTTACCGAAGTCACCCGGGCCGACCGTCAGCACGATCTGGAACTGGGGCAACTGCTGCACGCGTTGTTTATGCGCCATTTTGAATTGCCGGTACTGCCGCAAGACGTCGACGTGTTCGCCTTGGCAATGGAACTGGGTGATCGGGTGTATGCGCGCTCTATCCAGTTGCACGACAGCATCACCCCGCGCATGGCCGAAGAAGGCCTGCGCGTGGTGGATGCGTATTTGGGGTTATACCTGCCGCCGTTTTTGCCAAAACGACAACCGTAAAGCTCCCTCACCCTAGCCCTCTCCCGGAGGGAGAAGGAACCGATTGGGGAATGTTGTCGATGTTCTGCAGCCTGCAAGCCATGCACTGGACCTGAGAACACCTCGGTAAAGCTCCCTCTCCCTCGGGAGTGGGCTGGGGTGAGGGGCTGCTACCTGCGCCGCTTTCAAATCAGAACGGCGCATCACCCAAAATGGTCGCGCGGTGCATCACGCGACGGTTGGGGCGGTAGTCGTCCACGGCGTAATGCTGGGTGACGCGGTTGTCCCAGAAGGCCACGTCGTTTTCTTGCCAGCGCCAGCGGATGGTGTATTCAGGGCGGGTGGCGTGGGCAAACAGCAGCTTCAAAATTGCGTCGCTTTCGGCCTCTGACAGCTCATTGATTTTGGTGGTGAAGCCTTCGTTGACGAACAACGATTTACGCCCGCTCACCGGGTGCGTGCGCACCACCGGGTGGGACAGCGGCGGGTTGTTTTTGCGGGTCTGTTCCCAGCGCGCGAGGTCTTCGGGGGTCGAGCCAAAACGCTCCAGCGGGAACGATTTGGTGAAGTCGTGCGTGGCGCTCAGGCCGTCCAGCAGCACTTGCAGCGGTTTGGACAAGCCCTCAAAAGCCGCGATGCCGCTGGCCCACAAGGTATCGCCGCCAAAGGCCGGCAACTGCTTGGCGCTCAACACCGCGCCCAGTGCTGGGGTTGGTAAAAAGGTCACGTCGGTGTGCCACACCGCGTTGTCGCGTACGTCGGTCACGGCCGTGTCCAGCACCAGCACTTCAGGCTGCTCCGGTACGTTGGGGTAAATCGGGTGAATGTGCAGGTCACCAAAGTTGGCGGCAAAACGCGCTTGCTGTTGTGGGGTGATGACCTGGTTCTTGAAGAAAATCACCTGGTGCTGAAGCAGCGCCTGCTCGATGGCATCGCGCTGTTCCAGGCTCAGTGGCCGGGTCAGGTCAACGCCGTCAATCTCGGCGCCAAGGGCAGAGCTAATGGGGGTAACGGTCAGGCTCATGGTCGTCTCGCTAGCAGCGCGCCGATGGGTCGGCGTCGTGTGATATTCGGTGTAATTAGTGAACCTGGCCGTGCCACGGCACCAGTTTGCGTTGCAGGGCGCGCAGGCCCATTTCCATGGCGAAGGCGATGATGGCGATCACCAGAATGCCCAGCACCACTACATCCGTGACTAAAAACTGTGCGGCAGACTGCACCATAAAACCCAGGCCGCTGGTGGCGGCGATCAGCTCTGCTGCAACCAACGTCGACCAGCCGACCCCGAGGCCAATGCGGATACCGGTCAAAATATCCGGCAAGGCGCTCGGCATAATTACATGGCGGATCAACTGCCAGCGCGTGGCGCCCAACGACTGTGCGGCGCGGATCTTGGCCGGGTCGACGGTGCGCACGCCGGTGGCGGTCGCAATCGCAATCGGGGCAAAAATCGCCAGGTAAATCAGCAGCACTTTCGACAGTTCGCCAATGCCGCACCAGATCACGATCAGCGGCAAGTAAGCCAGCGGCGGGATCGGGCGGTAGAACTCGATCAGCGGGTCGAAAATACCCCGCGCAATGCGGTTATGGCCAATGGCAATGCCCACCGGCACAGCGGTCAAAATCGCAAAGCCAAGCCCCAGGCCGATACGGCTCAGGCTCGCGCTCAAGTGCTGCCACAGGGTGGAATCCATGTAGCCTTTGGTCGCCAGCAACCAGCCTTTTTCCAGCACGGCAGACGGTGGCGGTAAAAACAGCGGTTCGATCAAGCCGGCGGCGGTTACGCCCCACCAGGCAAGGATCAAAGTGGCGAGGGTCAGCACGCTGATCCAGCGTGTGCTCAGGCTGCGCTTTGCCGGGCGCGGCGCGTGAGGTGCAGCAACGGGGGCTGCGGCGACTTCATAACTGCTCATGCGCGCTCCTGCCGCTGGGCGGCACCACGTTGTGAAAACACGCGTTCAAGTACGTGTTCACGGGTTTCGATAAAGCGGGGGTCGGACTTGATCGAGCGAGCGGACTCGCCAGCGTTATAACGCTGACCGAAATCCAGGGTCAGGCGCTCAACAATACGGCCAGGGTTGGGCGCCAACAGAATCAGATCCGTGGCCAAAAACACGGCCTCTTCAATGTCGTGGGTAATCAGGAACACGGGTTTGTCGGTGCGTTTGCACACTTGCAGCAACAGCTCTTGCATCTGTTCACGGGTGAACGCATCAAGAGCGCCGAAGGGTTCGTCCATCAGCAGCACACGCGGGTCGGCCGCCAAAGCACGGGCCAGGCCCACACGCTGGCGTTGACCGCCGGACAGCTCCCACACACGGCGTTTTTCAAAGCCCGACAAATCCACCAGCGCGAGCATTTCACGGGCACGCGCTTCGCGTTTGTTGCGTGCCACGCCGGCCAGTTCCAGGCCGAAAGCAACGTTGGCCAAGACGTCTTGCCAAGGCAGCAAAACGTCGTCTTGAAACACCACGCCGCGTTCAGCGCTCGGGCCTTTGACCGGGGCGCCATCCAGAGTGATGCGCCCGGCGCTAGGTTCAACAAAACCGGCAATCAGGTTGAGCAGCGAGGTTTTCCCGCTGCCCGAAGGGCCAAGTGCGACCAGCAGCTGCTGAGGTCCGAGATTGACGGAAATATCCGACAGCACCGGCTCAGCTGCGCCTGGGTACTGTGCGCTGATGCGCTCCAGTGATAACAAGGCCATGACGGTCGATTCCTCAGTTGGCGTGGGTTATTGAGTGACGAACTGGGCGGTCACTGACGGTGCGTAATCCGGCAGAACGGCGTCGACCTTGCCTTGCTCTTTCAGGAAGGCAGCGGTGTCAGTCAGGGCTTTGGTGGTCGGTGCACCCAGCAGCACTTTTTGTTCAGCCGCTACCGGGTAGACGTTGCCTTCCAGCAGGCCAGGAATGTCAGCGGCCTTGGCCCCGGAGAGCTTCTCTACCTTGGCGACATTGCTTGGGTTGGCAACCCAGGCTTTAGGGTCCTTGTTGTAGTCGGCGTAGGCATCCAGGGTGACTTTGGCGAATTCCTTGACGATTTCCGGGTGCTTGGCCGCGTAGTCCTTGCGCACAATCCAGGCATCAAAGGTGGGTGCGCCGAGCTTGCCCAGTTCGCCAGAGGTGATCAGCACTTTGCCGCTGTCTTTGGCCACACCCAGTGCCGGGTCCCACACGTAGGTGGCGTCGATATCACCGCGTTTCCAGGCGGCGATAATGGCCGGTGGCGCGAGGTTAAGGATGGTCACTTTGGACGGGTCGATGTTCCAGTGTTTCAGCGCTGCCAGCAGGCTGTAGTGGCCGGTCGATACAAACGGCACGGCGACTTTTTTGCCTACCAGGTCTTGTGGGCTGTTGATGCCGGAGCCGTTGCGGGCTACCAGGGCTTCAGCGCCGCCGATCTGGGTGGCGACCAAAAAGGTTTCAACCGGAACACCGCGGGTGATGGCGGCGGTCAGCGGGCTTGACCCCAAGTAGCCGATTTGCACGTCGCCCGAGGCGATGGCGGCAATGATGTCGGCACCGTTATCAAATTTGCGCCAGTTGATTTTGGCGTCGGTGGCTTTTTCGTAAACGCCGTCAGCCTGGGCCACTTTGGCCGGGTCAACGGTGGTTTGGTAAGCCACGGTTACGTCGTTGGCCGCTTGCGCAAAGAAACTGGCACCGGCCAGAGAGAGTGCAGCCAAAAGGCGTAGGGGGGTGTTCAGTTTCATCTGGGGGAATCCTCGGCTGGCGGCCGTTAATTGGCTGGATGCGAGGTTAAATGATCTAAGAATGAGTAAATAAATAACTTTTATGCATTAGCTTATGAAGTTATTGATCCTTCTTTACGTGCGCGCGCACGAGCTTTAATGGGTTTTTCCGGTCACAGAAAATCGCTTCAGCACCGCGACATGAACGCTTATTAAAAATTTCATAAAAATCTATTTATAAATAAGACCAAAGGCCGATAGCATCCGCCGGCGTGAACGTAGGAAATTTCCTTTGTTATGCCAATAGGTTATGAAGGATCTTGAAATAATTCTTTTTTGGTTTATGAAAAAGTCTTTAACCTACGCACACACCGCAGAGGACTAGACAAAGGTCGTAAACATCAAAAGTTACGATTGACTTGGCAGTCACTGTCTGGCGCTAATCGCGCATCTGGAGCACCGAGACGTCAGATTTCGGGCTAAAGAACTACAAAAATTAGAATTCAAAGGAGCAGCACCATGAAGAAGTCCACCGTTGCCGTGGCTGTAGCCCTCGGCTTGCTGGCGCAACAAGCGAGCGCTGAAGGGTTCATCGAAGACAGCAAAGCGACGCTGAAACTGCGTAACTTCTACATCAACACCGACAACCGCGACGCAGGCACTAAAGCTTCCGGTGCTCAGAGCAAGAACGAAGAGTGGGGCCAAGGCTTCCAGGTGGATTACACCTCGGGCTTTACCGCAGGTACTGTGGGTTTCGGTCTGGACGCTATCGCTCTGCTGGGCGTACGTCTTGATTCGGGCGGCGGCACCAACGGCGCTACCTCGACCTCGTACGGCGGCACTGTGTTCCCGAGCAAGTCCGACGGCAAAGCGGTTAATGACTTCTCAAGCCTGGGCGTAACTGCCAAAGCCAAGTTCTCCCAGACCGAACTGCGTTACGGCACCCTGATGCCGAAACTGCCGGTCATCTCCTATAACGATGGTCGTCTGCTGCCACAGACCTTTGAAGGTGGCCAAGTCACCTCCAACGAGATCAAGGACCTGACCCTGATCGCCGGTCAGATCGAGCACGTTAAAGGCCGTAACTCCAGCAACAACGAACAAATGTCCATTGGTGGTGCGAACGCTCGTACAGCCAACAGCAACAAATTCGTCTATGCCGGTGGTGACTACAAAATCAACAAGGACCTGTTGGTTCAGTACTACTACGGCAACCTGGACAAGTTCTACAAACAGAACTTCCTGGGCCTGGTCCACAACTGGGCAATCGGCCCGGGCGTGTTGAAGTCTGACCTGCGCTACTTCAACAGCAAAAACGACGGCAAAAACGGCTACGACCCGCTGTACTTCAGCAACGGTAACTACGCCAACAGCGTTTCCAAAAACGGTAAAGGCGAAGTCGACAACAACCTGTACAGCGCTTTGTTCCTGTACTCGGTTGAAGGCCACACCTTCGGTGGCGGCTACCAGGTCAGCAACGGCAGCAGCGACTTCCCTTGGCTGAACCAGGGCGACGGTTCGTCGAACTACACCATCACCGACTCGCAAATCCAGAAGTTCGGCCGTGCTGGCGAACGTACCTGGCAAGCACGCTACTCGTATGACTTCGCCAAGGTTGGCGTACCTGGCCTGACCGCCGGTGCTGTGTACCTGCGCGGCAACAACATCGACACCTACAGCGGCGGCAAGCAAAACAACGATGGCGCGACCGAGTGGGAACGCGACATCACCGTGGCTTACGTTGTTCAGGAAGGTGCTCTGAAGAACCTGGGCTTCATGTGGAAAAACGCCATGTGGCGCAACACCATTGCTGGCCAGCGCAACCAGGACGAAAACCGTGTGATCGTGAGCTACTCGATCCCACTGTTGTAAGTCGCTTGTAGCGAAAAAAAGTAAGACGTAAAAGTAAGAAAAATCCTGCCCGGCGCAATGCCGGGCAGGGTGTTTACCGAAGGGCCAGACGGCTCATTCGTAACACATTGAGTAGTCGCAGCTCCTTGCCGCTCCCCTTGCCTAAACCTGAATCCAGAGTGGACCTGGTGCTTTGTCGCGTCCAATGAAACAGTTTTTAGTATTCCTTTTGGTTCTAATTAAATCGATATTTATTCTTTTTAATTAGTTCGTGAAGCAGGCAGAGTAAGCCCATCACGCCCCGCCACTCACGACAAAAAAGGAGCTGCACCATGAGCCTAAGACTTGGCGATATCGCCCCCGATTTCGAACAGGATTCCAGCGCTGGCACCATCAAGTTTCACGATTGGCTGGGCGACAGCTGGGGCATTTTGTTTTCTCACCCGGCTGACTTTACGCCGGTGTGCACCACTGAACTGGGCTTCACCGCCAAGCTCAAGGATGAGTTTGCCAAGCGTGGCGTCAAGGCCATCGCGCTGTCGGTTGACCCGGTAGACTCGCACCACAAGTGGATTGGCGACATCAACGAAACGCAAAACACAGTCGTCAACTTCCCGATCCTGGCCGACGCCGATCGCAAGGTCAGTGACCTCTACGACCTGATCCACCCTAACGCCAGCGACACCCTTACCGTGCGCTCACTGTTCGTGATTGACCCGAACAAAAAGATCCGCCTGACCATTACTTATCCGGCCAGCACGGGGCGTAACTTCAACGAAATTCTGCGTGTGGTTGATTCGCTGCAACTCACCGACAACTACAAAGTGGCCACCCCGGCCAACTGGCAAGACGGCGACGAAGTCGTGATCGTGCCATCGCTCAAAGACGAAGACGAAATCAACAAACGCTTTCCTAAAGGTTATCGCGCTGTGAAGCCCTACCTGCGCCTGACGCCACAGCCAAACAAGTAACGACCGTATTCATCACCTTCAAAGTCACAGGGTTTTGGCCGTTTCGACGGCCTTTTTTTTGCCTGTCAATTCATATACGTTTAAGGAATAAACAAATGAACAAATATGATTTATGGATATAAAAAACACCTGTTAAGGTCAGTTCCATCTAAGCGAAAACGCTGACAGAAAATTGAAAAATTTCATTCAAGGAAACCGTAAATGCTGGTTGTGACAATCGGAGGTAGCCCAAGTCAACGCTCCCGTTCCGGGGTGTTGCTGGACCGCGCCAAACACTGGCTCAACCAGAATGGCGTCGAAGTGGTGAGTTACCAGGTACGTGACTTTCCGGCTGAAGACCTGCTGCATGCGCGTTTCGACAGTCCAAAAATTATCGACCTGCTGGAGCAGATTGAGCGGGCCGACGGCCTGGTGATTGCGACTCCGGTGTACAAGGCCTCTTTCAGCGGTGCGCTGAAAACCATCCTCGACCTGCTGCCTGAACGTGCCTTGAGCCACAAAGTGGTGCTGCCCATCGCGACCGGCGGCAGCATCGCCCACATGCTGGCCGTGGACTACGCACTGAAGCCCGTGCTGTCGGCGCTCAAGGCCCAAGAAATGCTGCACGGCATCTTTGCCGAAGACAGCCAGATTGCTTACGGCGAAGGCAGCGCTCAGGCGCAGTTGGTGCCGGTGCTGGAACAACGTTTGAACGAGTCACTGGAGCACTTTTACAGCGCCCTGGCCCGTCGCCCAAAACCGCTGGACCCCGACATCCTCAACGAGCGCCTGCGCACGGCTCGCTGGAGTATCTGAACTTATAAACACCCTGTAGGAGCGAGCTTGCCTCGCGATCTTTCAAAAGATCCAAAGATCGCGAGGCAAGCTCGCTCCTACAGAACAAAAATAAAGGAGAGCGCCATGCGCCCTGTCATTTTGCGTCGTGGTTTGGCCACACTGCTGGCTGCAGCCGTGTCATTAGGCGTGGCACTGCAAGCCCAGGCCGATACGGTACGTATTGGCTACCAGAAGTACGGCACGTTGGTGCTGCTCAAGGCCAAAGGCACGCTGGAAAAGCGTCTGGCCGATCAGGGCGTCGACGTGCAATGGACTGAATTCCCCGGCGGCCCACAGTTGCTGGAAGGCCTCAACGTAGGCTCCATCGACTTCGGCGTGACCGGCGAAACCCCGCCCGTGTTTGCCCAGGCCGCCGGTGCCGACCTGCTGTACGTCGCGTACGAGCCGCCAGCGCCGACCAGCGAAGCGATTCTGGTGCCCAAAGACTCGCCTATCACCTCGGTCAAAGACCTCAAAGGTAAAAAAGTAGTCCTCAACAAAGGCTCCAACGTGCACTACCTGCTGGTGCGCGCCCTTGAAGACGCCGGCCTGAAATACACCGACATCCAGACCGTCTTCCTGCCGCCAGCGGACGCCCGTGCCGCCTTTGAGCGTGGCAGTGTTGATGCCTGGGTCATCTGGGACCCGTACCAGGCCGCCGCCGAGCAACAACTGCACGCCCGTACGCTGCGTGACGCGACCGGCATTGCTGACAACCACCAGTTCTACCTGGCGACCAAGCCGTTTGCTGAAAAACACCCCAAAGTCATCGAAACCCTGATCGAAGAAGTGCGCAATGTCGGTGAGTGGGCCAAGGCACACCCTGACGAAGTGACCCAGCAGGTTGCTCCGCTGCTCGGCCTGCCGGTCGATATCACTGAAACCTCGGTGAAACGCCAGGGTTACGGCGCGCAGTTCCTGACCCCGGAAGTGGTCAACGCGCAGCAAAAAATTGCCGACAGTTTTTACCAGCTCAAGCTCATCCCCAAGCCGTTGACGATTAAAGACGTGATCTGGACACCGCCCGCCACCGCGGCTACAGCCCCTTAATGCTTGCCGTACCCCTTTAGGAGACCACTCCATGAGCCTCAACATTTTCTGGTTCCTGCCTACCCACGGAGATGGCCATTACCTTGGCACCTCCGAAGGCGCTCGCGCTGTTGATCACGGTTACCTGCAACAAGTGGCGCAAGCCGCAGACCGCCTGGGTTTTGGCGGGGTACTGATCCCGACTGGACGCTCATGCGAAGACTCCTGGCTGGTGGCCGCCTCGCTCATCCCGGTGACCCAGCGCCTGAAATTCTTGGTGGCCCTGCGCCCCGGCATTATTTCGCCCACCGTGGCGGCGCGCCAGGCGGCAACCCTGGACCGACTGTCCGGTGGCCGTGCCCTGTTCAACCTTGTCACCGGCGGTGACCCGGACGAACTGGCCGGTGACGGCCTGTTCCTGAGCCACGAAGAACGCTATCAGGCCTCGGTGGAATTCACCCGCATCTGGCGCCGCGTACTGGAAGGCGAAACCGTTGACTACGACGGCCAGCACATCCAGGTCAAAGGCGCCAAGCTGCTCTACCCGCCGATCCAGCAACCGCGTCCGCCGCTGTACTTCGGTGGCTCGTCAGAAGCAGCGCAAGACCTGGCCGCCGAACAGGTTGAAATGGTTCTGACCTGGGGCGAGCCGCCGGCTGCGGTCGCAGAAAAAATCCAGCAAGTGCGCGACAAAGCCGCCAAGCTCGGCCGCACCGTGCGCTTCGGTATTCGCCTGCACGTGATCGTGCGTGAAACTAACGAAGAGGCATGGAAAGCCGCCGACAAACTGATCTCGCACTTGGACGACGACACCATCGCCCGTGCCCAGGCATCACTGTCGCGCTTTGACTCGGTAGGCCAGCAGCGCATGGCTGCGCTGCACGGCGGCAGCCGCGACAACCTCGAAGTCAGCCCTAACCTGTGGGCGGGCGTGGGCCTGGGTCGCGGCGGCGCGGGCA
>NZ_WIVR01000069.1:0-24777 GCF_009600525.1 Pseudomonas sp. FSL R10-1350 | reverse complement strand
GTCGATCACCACCCGCACGCCGTCGATGGTCAGGCTGGTTTCCGCGATGTTGGTGGCCAGCACCACTTTGCGTGTGCCGCTGGGCGCCGGTTCGATGGCGGCGCGCTGCGCGGCCAGATCCAGTTCGCCATGCAAAGGGCACAACGCGATGTCGCTGCGTTGGCCCAACGCATCGGCCAATTGTTGAGTGACGCGACGGATCTCGGCCTGGCCGGGCAAAAACACCAGCACGCTGCCGGTCTCGTCATGGATAGCGTCCAGCACGGTCTGCACCACTCGCGGCTCGATAAACTCGCCCGGCACAAAAGGCCGTCCCCAGCGCATCGCCACCGGGTACATGCGCCCTTCGCTGCGCAACACCGGGGCATCGTCTAGCAGGCTGGCCAACCGCTCGCCTTCGAGGGTGGCCGACATCAGCAGAATTTTCAGCGGCTGCTCATCGCGAAACAGCTCACGGCCATTGAGGCTCAAGGCCAACGCCAGATCGGCATCCAGACTACGCTCATGGAATTCATCAAAAATCAGCAGCCCGACGCCTTCTAGCGCCGGGTCTTCTTGCAGGCGGCGGGTCAAAATGCCTTCGGTGACCACTTCAATGCGCGTGGTGGGGCCGACTTTGCTGTCCAGACGGATGCGATAACCCACGGTTTCGCCGACTTTCTCACCCAATTCGCTGGCCAATCGCTCGGCGGCAGCCCGCGCTGCCAGGCGTCGCGGCTCCAGCATCACGATGCGCTGACCGGCCAGCCATGGCTCATTCAACAGGGCCAGCGGCACACGGGTGGTTTTACCGGCGCCGGGCGGTGCTTCGAGCACCGCTTCGTGGCGCTCACGCAAGGCTTGACGCAGTGCAGGTAAAACTTCATCAATCGGCAAAGAAATCATGGTGGCTCCAGAACAGAGCGGCGAGTATAACGGCGAACGGTTATGCATTAAGCGTGGTCTTAATTCTTCAGCGTGTTAGAGGTTTTCCTATGCGTACATTTTCCCGCGTCATTGGCGGTGTCGTGGTTGCGACGCTGCTCACTCAACTGACTGCCTGCGGCAGTATTTTCTTTCCCGATCGTCGTGGCCAGATTGATGGCAAGATCGACCCCGTGGTGGTGGTGCTCGATGGCATCGGGCTGTTGTTTTACGTGATTCCGGGCCTGATTGCGTTTGGCGTCGACTTCGCCACCGGCGCTATTTATTTGCCGCCGGGCAAGACCGCGCAAATCGCCCCGGAAAAACTTCAGCAAGCCATTGGTGCTGACGGCAAAGTGGATAACAGCAAACTGCAGGCCATTCTGGAAAGCGAGCTGGGCCGCAGCTTCCCGCTGAACGATCCACGCCTGATCCAGCACAAGGGCAGCACCCAGCAATTAGCGATGTATGGCTTGATCCCCGCAGCCTGATAAAGGAAGGCCAATGACCAGCAGCCCGGAACACGCTCGCCTGTTACGCCTGGCCACCCGCGCCTCGGTGGCGGTGGCCAGTATTTTGATCATCACCAAAGCCATCGCCTGGTGGCTCAGTGGTTCGGTCAGCATGCTCGCCGGGCTGACAGACTCATTGCTCGATGGCGTGACCTCGTTCCTCAACCTGCTGGCGGTGCATTACGCGCTGCGCCCGGCCGATGACGATCACCGCTATGGGCACGGCAAGGCGGAATCTTTGGCGGGCATGGCGCAAGCGCTATTTATTGGCGTAAGTGCGGTGCTGATTGCCTTTCAGGCGTTCGACCGATTGAAACACCCAGAGCCGGTCAACGCGCCGTGGATCAGCATTGCCGTAATTGTGTTCTCGCTGGTGATGACCGTGGGCCTGTTGATCCTGCAACACCGCGTGATCAAGGCCACAGGCTCCAACGCGGTGCGCGCAGATTCGCTGCATTACCGTTCGGACCTGATGCTCAACGGCAGCATTCTGGTTGCGCTGGTCTTCGCCGCCGTGGGCTTCTCGCAGCTGGATGCTTGGTTTGGTCTGGGGATTGCGGTGTACATCCTCTGGAGCGCCTTCCAGATTGCACGCGAGAGTTTTTCGGTACTGATGGACGAAGAGTTACCCACCGACGTCAGCGAAAACATGCTGGCTTTGGCCTGCGCTGTGCCGGGTGTTTTGGGCGCACACGATTTACGCACCCGGATCTCGGGCAACATCTGGTTTGTGCAACTGCACCTTGAACTGCCGGGCCAACTCAGCTTGCTGGACGCTCACACCTTGAGTGACCAAGTGGCGGCAGCCATCGAAAACGCCTACCCACGGGCCGAAGTGCTGGTGCATGCGGACCCGCAGGAGGTCGTCAAACCCAAGGCAGCGCCGTAGTCGCTGCCAAAGGCTGCGAAGGGTTGCTGAGCAACCCGGCAGTTTTAATACGTCACCTGATACCCACGACTATTCAAGCAATTGCCCTCAGCCTGCCGGTAGGTCTGCACCACGGCCGGCGCGGGGGCGTAGGCAATGTGGGCCGGATCGAAATGGCTCTGGTCAACCGCCCAGCGGTAGCAGTCGTAACGGTCCTGATCAATTTGCGCCGGGGTCTGGCCATTGGCCGGATACGCCACCACGTCATAACCGTTACTCACCGGTTGCGGCGCTGGCTGCACAATCGTCGCCGGTGGTTCGACCACGATGTAGTCCTGGGTTGCCGGCTGGTACGCGTAATAAGATCCGGCCGCGAGGAAGAACAGCGAACTGCCTACCCACACCTCACGCGCATAACTGGGGATGATGCTGACGCGAATCCCGTAGGGCGGCTGCACCACGATGTAGCGCGGACCTTCAGGGCGGTACCAGTAGCCCCCTGAAAAGAAGAAGTTCTGCCCGCGATACGGCACTTGGCGATATTGGCCCGGGAACCGGTCAATGGCATAACCGGGACGGTATTGCGGGCCTGGGCCCCAGCCATTGCCATGCCCGTCCGGGCGACCGGCCCAGCGCACATCATTGGGGTGAACATTATTGCCACCGGGCCTGAAGTTTTGACCACCGGCTTGCCAGTTCTGGTTACCGCCACGGTTGGGCATCTGGGTCTGCTGCACAGCATTTGGGCGCGGCTGAATCGGCAGGTTACTCACAGGCGGCCCAGGATGCTGCTGCCCGGGGCGCACCTCAAAATGCTGTTGAGGGCCAGGATTGCCGGGCTGTGGATGAAACTCCGGGCGAGGCTGATTAGCCTGCGGCGGGCGATTTTCAGGGCGTGGCTGATTGCCTTGCTGTGGCCGGTTCTCTGGGCGCTGCGCATTGCCCTGCCAACCCTCCGGTCGGCCCTGGCGCTGCTCACCGCGCGGCTGATTACCTTCTTGCCAATGCTGACCACCGTTAGGCCGTGCTTCTTGAGAGTTTCCATCCCCTCGCTCATCAGCCAGTACTTGGCCGGTGACACTCACACAGAGCAAGCCAACCGTGGCCAAACGCCAGATGCGCGATTTCATGATGTTCCTCACTCGGGTTAGGGGACGCGTAATCATAAGACTGGAAAACCGTAAAGCGGTTCTGCTCAAGGCTAGGGGTTGCGTACTTTATTTTTGGGACGGCTAGCACCTGCCAGGCAGAACGGGCCTCAGTGTCAATCACATGTAAAGCAACTCTCCGTCTTCTTCAAGAATGCTTCCGGGCCTCAGCAATAAAGAACCTCTTCAACGAAATGCAGACTTTAGCCACCGCTAACTGTGGCTGGACAGGGTTTAATTACACAGTTTTAAAACCAGGCTTGCCATTGGCTGCTCGCCATTCCTTAACTTTTTTCATAACGGCCTCAGGTGTTGCATCTTCATTAGAATCAGCATAGTAAATCAAGTCGGATCCATCGGGATGCTCAGTCACTCGCTCAAATTCTAAAACCGCAGCAATTTGCTCCTCCTCGCTCTGATAGCCAGCATCACAGACACTCTTAAGAAACAATAAAAAATCCGTCTCTGTATAATCCTCTAGCCTTTTAACTCCCATTTAACTCTCCATCCATATGTATTTGCGCATGACGCCTAGGCGAAATAATCAGCATATTGTCAAAATCGAATTTTAGCCCATCATTAGAAATATATGTAACGTGACGAATCTCAAACTTAACCTGCCCACCAACTCAATCTCTCTTTCGAACAAAAGGAGCGCGACCGTTTTTCATCTCAGAAAAATTATTATCAATAAAATTCCTAGACAGCTCAGCATCATTAGCCACCGCCGTCCAAAACGCCTCTCTAAACGCCCCGAAGTTCCTGAACTCCCGACCACGAAGCTGGTCGGCAATCTGCAATAGGATCGGGGCCCCTTCGCCTTGCGATGCTGCGCCTAACCAGATCCCCGTTACTATCGGCCCTGCTCACAAGCATCAAATAAGATAGAGACAAACAATTCTCCGTTGGCCACAATACAAGCTAAATTAAAATCTCAGTCACCATTAGCGGTGACTGAGCATGATTTAATTACACAACCTTAAAACCTGGCTTGCCATTAGCTGCTCGCCACTCCTTAACTTCTTTCACAATCCCCTCTGGCGTATCAGCGCGATCGTCTTTTGGATAAAAAATCAAATCCGACCCATCAGGATGCTCCGTTAATCGCTCAAACTCAAGAACCATTTTAATATCTTCTTCCTCAGTACGTTTGCTGCTATCACATAGAGACATCACAAAATCTAAAAATTCTTCTTCCGTGTAATCATTAATTTTTTTCATGATCTTACTCCTCTACCCTGTGTATTTCTTTATGGCGCCTTGGCGTGACTACAGCAATATTATCAACATCATAAACAGCCCCACCCTTCGAAACATAAACCTTGTGATGGAGTTCAAACTTGATAGCAGCTCCCGCTCGATCAGAGGTCTTTACGTATGGAGCTTTTCCATTAACAACTGCTGATAAATTTTGCCTTTTTAATTGCTTTACTAGTTCAGCATCATTAGCCACCGCCTTCCAAAACGCCTCTCGAAACGCCCTGAAGTTCCTAAACTCCCGACCACGAAGCTGGTCGGCAATCTGCGATGGAATCGGGGCCCCTTCGCCTTGCGATGCTGCGCCTAACCAGATCCCCGTGACCGCCTGACCTGCTCCTGTTGCAACCCCCGGATCCTCACGACGGTCCTTGAACATGACATACAGCGCAGGTAAACCAGAATCCGCCGGAAACACGGTAATGAAGTCGTCAAACCCGGCTTCAGCAAGCCCCGGGAAAGTGTCAATTCTTCCTTCAACAGGCGTTACCGTTACACCCGTGTAGACCGGTGGCGCAGTGGGTTCAGCAGGTAAGGTGGTCGAGCTATTGCCTGGGTTGACGATGGGTGTCCATGTCAACGTTCGGGGCGGCACGTCCTCAGTGGTTACGCTGTAAACATTCTGCTCAGCGTTAAAAGTAGCAGCTACTACCTTTACGTTCGACGGTACGACCCTCCCGTCGGCCTTGGCGACGAAAACTTCAGACTGCCCGTCAGCTGCTGTTTTGGAGCTGATGCGTACGGGCAAGTCAACAGAGCCACCCGAGGCGGCAATAGTCCATAAGTTCTGCCCATCGTGCGAAATCAGATCCGATAGCGGCGTACTGAAAGCATAACGTTCAGGCAATTCGCCATTGGCCAGCTTGGACGAGTAGACCAGAGCAGACACACCGACAAAAAACCCCGACACCGTACCCGCCGCCAAGCCAGTTATCGCTGCAATTGAAGAGCGAATAGCCGCTTGCAAAGTCACTGCCGCCGCATCAATAACCGCAGCGGTGCCTGCGGGGGTTAGAAACAGCGAACTTGACGCTGATGCAGGGCCGGGAGCTTTAAACGTATTGGCTACGCGGATAGCCTCTTTAGCACGCGCTTGTTCGTCTGCTACACGCTTGGCCTCTGCCTCGGCTGCGAGGCGGGCCTGTTCGGCAGCTTCAGCAGCAAGCCGTTGCGTTTCCAAGGCCTGCTCAACCTGATTCGCTCGCTCGGCCAGAGCGCCAAGTGCTTTCGCGGTGGCAGTAAGGTGCCTGGCAGACTCAACCTTGAGCAACGCATCGTGGTAGCTCTGCCATTTAGTCCCTATCTCCGTGTGGCCTTGTAAGTAAACCAGCTCGTGGAGCGCTTCCAGTTCAGGTTTGCTTAAGGGGGCTTTTATGTTCGGGTTCTCCACCGGGAAGTGGAATGTAACGCCGCCACTACTAAAAGAAGGGGGCGCGTAAGCAGGGTTAACCGCAGCCAATTTAGACGCGGCCATATGTTCCAATGTCGACCGGTAATGACCCAAGGCTTGAGCGGGCGACATGCCGTCCATCACGCCCGCTGCCGCAATAAACTCGGAATAGAGGTTTTCCGGCAATTGCTGGGCGTGGATATCTCGTTCCTGAGTAATGATTTCTAATTGCTGAGACGGTGCGAGTTTGGTCTCAGCAGTTTGAGCCTGCTCTATTTTTTGCGCCTGCTCTGCAAGTTTCCCTGCAAGGTCCGCTGTTGAAAGCGACAGCACTTTAAGCTCCATGGCCGACTTATAGACCGTGTCAAACAGTGCGTATAAGTCCATCAAACTTTCGGGGGTGGTGTTTCCCGAATTCAGAAGCTCGCTCATTTTCTGACGCGGTAGCACTTCCATCAAAAAATAAGGGCTCAAGCTATAGAGCCCATAGATAGCAGGCGCAATAGTGGCGTAACGAGATATTTTTGAAGCGATCAGGTCTAATGTGGCCTTTTGTTCACGTACAAGAGCCTCAGCAGGCGTCAAAACTTGATTCTCTTTAGCCGCCTGTTTTGCTGCCTCCCATTCTCGTTGGGTATCTGCTAATAAAAGGTTGAGTCGTGCACTGTATTCGTGATCAATCGCTTTTAGGCTGTGGATTTGCTCATTCATGAACTCAGTCATGACGTGCGGTGTGGCTACATTACGAATGCTGCTCTCGCCACCTAACCCTCTGTGCGGGCCATCATTTAGCCCCCAAGCTATTTGGCCACCTCCGATTAGAACTTGAGGCTGATTACTCACCCTGATTGATACGGGTCCTATCGCGTAGGAGCTAGGGCCTAGCACCCTATGTGCGCCTAAATACTTAGTTATTTCATCCTCCATATAAATCCCCTGCTGTCATTCTAACTGTTTAAGGAACCTCCCAAGACACTCGTAAAATAGTAGTACTAATTTAGATAACTTATACGTATCTAACGCATTTTCAGAAATGAACCATGACGTTAAAGGTTTTATACTTAAAAAGAGAAAGACACTTCCGAAAACAGTGAACGAATAGTCCTATGCAACTGCAACAACTTAAACACCACTCAATAACCTTCTAATAAATAAAGCTTTAGAGCTCTTCTAATTAATGACTTTACATTCTTATATGCTCAGTTCAATTGCGCAGAAGGCCTTGGGTCTCCAAGCGCTACGAGCGTTAAAGTGTTATGCACGCCAAGTTGGGCGCGCGCGCAATAAAAAAGGGCGACCCGTCGGTCGCCCTTTGAATTTTTCCGTCCTGGCTCAACACTTGTGGTGTTGGCTCACCTCGCCCCGTCTTCTGGACAGTGCGTAGCCCGGGGGCCGGGGCAACCCTGTTGGGTTGGCGGCCGCGGCAGGCCTGATTCGGCGGCCGCAGTGGACTCTATGTCCGGGCAGTGATTCTGGTAATAAGAATAGGCCTGGGGCGCCGGCAGAGGATTGCGAAGATTGCTGAATAAAATAGCACTTGCGCAATTTTTGCCTTCAGATGGATACTTTGCCGCAATAGTTATTACAAAGGGTGTCTACGTGAGCAAACTGGACCGGTACGACCTAAGCATTTTGGCGGAATTACAGCGTGATGCGCGCATCTCTAACCAGGAATTGGCCGAACGTATCGGGCTGTCGCCTTCGCCTTGCTCACGTCGGGTCAAGCAACTGGAAGACGACGGCTATATCTCGCGTCAGGTCGCGTTGCTGGACCGCAAGCTGCTGGGGTTGAGCCTCACGGCCTACGTGCTGATCGGCATGGACCGCCATACCCCTGAGCGTTTTGAGAACTTTGAAGCGGCGATTCGTACGCTGCCGCAAGTGCTGGAGTGCAGCCTGGTGACGGGCATAGACGCCGATTACCAGTTGAAGGTGGTCGTGCCGGACATGGACCATTATCAAAAGCTGCTGCTGGGCCACTTGACCCGGATTGATGGCGTGACCAGCGTACGTTCCAGTTTTGTGCTGAACCAGGTGCTCAACAGCACTGAGTTGCCGTTGACGCATTTGCGTACGTGATTAACACCCTGTAGTCGCTGCCGAAGGCTGCGATGGGTTGCGTAGCAACCCCGGCTCAGCCCGCCCAAACGAAGGTCCTTCGGCCCTTATCGCAGCCTGCGGCAGCGGCTACAGGTTTGCGAGTGCCCCAACACGCGACCGATTGGAGACCCCAATGGATCCTGCCGTATTTGAAGAATGGATGATGACGATACTGGTCAGCGTGCTGATCCTGTTTATGGGCTTTATCGTCTGGGATCTGGCGAAAAAGTCCAAGGCCGGGCGCTTTGGTTCGATGATTCTGTTTTTTGTGCTCGGGCTTGGGGTCGCCGCGTTTGTGATCAAAAGCGTGGTGATCGGCCTGATCGAGTCGGGCGCGTTATAACCGCGCCGGCACTTCTTTGTAGTGGCCTTGCTCCAGCCCCTCAATCGTCCAGTCGCCGATGCGCACCCGCACCAGACGCAGCGTCGGCAACCCCACCGCCGCCGTCATGCGCCGCACCTGGCGGTTACGCCCCTCGCGAATCACCAGCTCCAGCCACGACGTCGGGACGCTTTTGCGAAACCGCACCGGCGGGTTACGCGGCCACAGTTCAGGTTCTTCCAGCGCTCGCGCTTCGGCGGGCAGGGTTTTGCCGTCATTCAATTGCACACCGTCACGCAGTTGCTGCAACTGCTCTGCTGTCGGCTCGCCCTCCACCTGCACCCAATAGGTTTTTGGCAGTTTGTGCTTGGGATCGGCGATCTTGGCCTGTAGCTGGCCGTCATTGGTCAGCAGCAGCAAGCCTTCGCTGTCACGGTCCAGGCGCCCGGCCGGGTAAATCCCCGGAATCGGGATAAAGTCTTTGAGGGTCGCCCGCCCGCCTTCGTCGCTGAACTGGGTCAGGACGTCGAACGGCTTGTTGAACAGAAACAGTTTGGGCTCAGCTGGCGGTGCCTTGGCCACACGGCGATTGGCAGCAGTGGGGCTGGTGCTTTTAGATGCCGGACGGCGTGGGGCGGGACGAGCAGGACGGGACATGACAAAAAGAACATCTAGCGATCAGGGCTGGTCATGCTAGTGCCCTGATCGCTAAATGACCACTTGAATCAACGGAATGGCGGTTCGTCGAAGCTGCGCAGTTTGCGCGAGTGCAGTGAGTTGAGCTGGCTACGCATGAGGTCGACTGCGGCAATGCCGATCTTGAGATGCTGGCTCACGGCCCGTTCATAGAACGCGTTGGCCGAGCCCGGCAGTTTGATTTCGCTGTGCAGGGGTTTGTCCGAGACGCACAGCAACGTGCCGTACGGTACCCGCAAACGGTAGCCTTGGGCCGCGATGGTGCCGCTTTCCATGTCCACCGCGACCGCACGGGACAGGTTGATCAGCGGACGCTCCTGCGCCCAGCGCAATTCCCAGTTACGGTCGTCGTAGGTCAACACGGTGCCGGTACGCAGGCGTTTTTTCAGCTCATCGCCGCGCTCGCCAGTGACCTGAGCGGCTGCTTCCTGTAACGCCAGTTGCACTTCGGCCAGTGCCGGGATCGGGATGTTGGGCGGTACGACGCGGTCCAGAATCCCGTCGCGGCGCATATAGGCGTGAGCCAGCACGTAGTCGCCGATGGTCTGCGATTGGCGCAGCCCGCCGCAGTGGCCGATCATCAACCAGCAATGCGGGCGCAGCACTGCCAGATGGTCGGTGATGTTTTTCGCGTTGGAAGGGCCAACACCGATGTTCACCAAAGTGATGCCGTGGCCATCGCTGGCCTGCAAGTGATACGCCGGCATTTGATAGCGGTGCCAGACCACACCAGCGGCAATTGCCTGTGCTTCGCCGTAGTCCATGGACTTTTCGATGATCACGTTACCGGGCATGACCATGCGCACAAAGCGCGGGTCATCCCGCAGTTGCTCAAGGCCATGGAGGATGAACTGGTCCACGTAGCGGTGGTAGTTAGTCAGCAGGATCCACGGCTGCACATGGCGCCAGTCACTGCCGGTGTAGTGCACCAGGCGGCGCAGCGAGAAGTCGACACGAGCCGCATCGAACAGCGCCAGAGGCAGCGGATCGGTGTTTTCCCAGTCGTACAGGCCATCGGCGATGCCATCGGTGGCGGCCGACAGGTCGGTACTCGGGAAGACCCGCGCCAGCGCGGCGGCCGTAACGCCGGAGCCCGCGAGTTCGTCGCCCTGCTCAACCACGTACGGGTACGGAATGTCTTGCTGGCTGACACCGACTTCGACCACCACGGTGAAATCACGCATCAACGGCACCAACTGCTCCAGCAGGTAGTGACGGAACGCGGCGGGATGGGTGACGGTGACGCTGTAAGTGCCAGGCAGTTGCACCTTGGCATAAGCACGGGTGGTGGTCGGGACTTCGCCATGGATGCGGTAGGTCAGACGCAGTTCCGGGTAACGAAACAGGGCACGTTCTTCCGGGGTCGGTTCGATCCGGTCTTTCAGGTAGCGCTTGAGTGCCTGGCTTAACGCCGTGGTTGCGCGTTCATGCAGGGCCGCAAGGCGGTCGACAGCCTCGGCAGCGGTTGAAACGACAATAAAAGCTTCGGTCACGATAAGCATCCTGTCTTCTGAACTGGCAGGCCTTTATCTTGCCTGTATCAATCGTTAAAGCATACCGGGCACACCACAAAACCCTGTAGCCGTACGATCGGTGGGAGCGGGCTTGCTCGCGATTGGATTGACTCGGTGCCACAGACAGACCGAGTTGTCTTTATCGCGAGCAAGCCCGCTCCCACAGTGCATGGGTGGGTGAGGGTTAAAGGATGTGCGGGGTTGAGCGTTCGACGATGGCGGAGACGTTCAGGCCGCGTGGCAGGTTGCCGTAGGCGCGACCGCTGCCGTGTAGCCGACTGGCAATAAAGGCGTCGCTGACGTCGCTGTTACCGGCTTCCAAAAGCAGTTTGGCCTGTAGGCCCAAGGCGATGTCTTCGGTCAATTGGCGGGCTCGGTATTGAATGTCATCGGTGTCTTTAAAGGCCTGCTGCAACCGCACAATGTGCTGCGCCAAACGTGCATCGCCATGGCCGTCACCCAGTTCGGCAAACAACGCGTCCAGCACGCCCGGTTCTTTGGACAAGGCGCGCAAAACGTCGAGGCATTGCACATTGCCGGAGCCTTCCCACGTTGAGTTGACCGGCGCCTCGCGGTACAGGCGCGGCAGGATGCTGTCTTCAACATACCCCGCGCCGCCCATGCATTCCGCTGCTTCGTTGATCATGGCCGGGGCGCGCTTGCAGATCCAGTACTTGCCCACTGCCGTCACCAACCGGGAGAAACGTGCCTCGTGGGAGTCATCCAGATGGTCCAGCGCACGGCCCATGCGCAGGCTCAAGGCCAGCGCGGCTTCGCTTTCCAGCGCCAGATCTGCCAGCACGTTTTGCATCAAGGGTTGTTCAGCCAACACCCGGCCGCCCACCAAGCGGTGCGCACAGTGATGGCTGGCCTGGGTCAGCGCCTGCCTCATCAGCGCGCTGGAGCCCACCATGCAATCGAAGCGGGTCATGGCGACCATTTCGATGATCGTAGGCACGCCGCGCCCTTCTTCGCCGATCATCCACGCCAGCGCCCCACGAAACTCGACTTCGCTGGAGGCATTTGAACTGTTGCCCAGTTTGTTTTTCAGGCGCTGGATGTAGAACTCATTGCGGCTGCCATCGGGGCGGTGGCGCGGCAGCAGAAAACAGCTCAGGCCTTTGTCGGTTTGCGCCAAGGTCAAAAAACCATCGCACATGGGCGCCGAGCAAAACCATTTGTGCCCGAGCAGCTCATACGCCTGCCCCGGCCCGGCAGCGCCCACCGGGTAGGCGCGGGTGGTGTTGGCGCGCACATCGGTGCCGCCTTGTTTTTCGGTCATTGCCATGCCCAGGGTGACCCCGGCTTTTTGGCTGATGTCGACGTTACGCGGGTCGTATTCAGTGGCCAGCACTTTGGGCAGCCATACGTGGGCAATGTCCGGTTGCAGGCGCAAAGCCGGAACGCTGGCGAAGGTCATGGTCAGCGGGCAGCCGCTGCCGGCTTCGGCCTGGCTGTGCAGGTAGGTCATGGAGGCCCGGGCCACATGAGCGCCGGGCTGCGGGTCGGTCCAGGGCAAGGACGGCAAGCCGTGCTCAATCGCGGTACGCATCAGTTCGTGGTACGCGGGGTGAAACTCCACCAGATCAATCCGATGACCAAAGCGGTCATGGCTGACGAATACCGGTTTGTGTTCATTGGCCAAAAAGCCCGCTGCCATCAACGGCCCACCGGCCAGCACACCGTATTGGTCAATCCGCTCTTGCGCCCAACACGCACCGAAGTGCTGGCTCCAGTGCTGCAACGGCAGGTCGATACGGTACAGATTGACGCCGTCCAACGACGGCGGCTGATTGGTCACCTGGTGGGTTTCGGCGTATTGATGCAGGTTCATGGTGCGGGCTCCTCGGATCAATCCAATGACCCAGTGAAGCACGCACAGCCACCATCACAAGTGGCATATACGCCTAAGACCCGGCGCTTTTGCCCTCACCGACCACCAACAGGCGCTGCGCAAGGGCTTGCTGCACGTCATCAATACCCAGCGGTTTGATCAAGGCATCGGTGATCGCATCGACCTGCCCACGCGCCGCTTGAGCCTCGGCGGCAGACTCAAACACCGCCAGCACCGGCAGTTGCAAACACACCGCCAGGGTCAGCAGTTGAGCGTCTTTTGACGTGGCGGTAATCCGCGCCAGCGGGCAACCGAGCAACACTGCATCGACGCGCTCGCGGCGCAGCAGGTCGATGGCGGCCTGACCGCTGTCGGCGCAATGCACCCGATAGCCCAATGCGAGCAGCATGCCGTACAGGTCCGGAGCACCGACATCGTGGTCTTCAACCAGCAACACGGCGCACTCCATCGGGCTTTTTTTCAGGTTCAGGGCTGGGCTCTGCTCCGCCGGGGCCAATGCCTCAAACTCCAGCGAAACCTGGAACTGCGAGCCCTGACGCGGCAGCGAATGGTGAGTCAACTGGCCGCCCATCAGCTCTACCAAACGCCGGCAGATAGCCAAACCAATCCCCAGGCCGCCGTAGTTGCGAGTCATGGAACCATCGACCTGGAAGAAGTGCTGGTACAGCTCGGCCCGTTCCTGATGAACAAAGCCGATACCGCTGTCGATCACATTGAACGCCATCGACCAGCACGCCTCGTCGATGGTGTTGCCGGTCACGCGCAAAATAACCCCACCCTCGCAGGTGAACTTGATGGCGTTATCCAGCAAGCATTCGAGGCACTGGCGAATTTTCGCTTCATCCCCGACCCAGTAATCAGGCAAACCGTGGGCAATGTCATACGAAAAAGACAGCCCTTTGCTACGCGCCTGCGGGGCAAATTCAGCACTCAGGCCTTTGAGCAGTTCGCCAAGGCTAAAGGGCTGCAACTCGGCCGTGAGACGACCGGCCTGCAACTCGGTCAGGGACAAAATGCCATTGACCATGCCCATCATCTGCCGCGCCGAGCCTTCGGCGGTCTGGGTGTAGAGTTCGAGTTCAGAGCCCATGTCCAGGGTTTTGATCAACTCCAACGAACCGATAACCCCGTTCATGGGCGTGCGCAGTTCGTGGGTGACCGTGGACAGGAACTCGTCTTTAAGCTGGTTGGTGCGGGCCAGTTGCTGGTTCATGGCCGCCAGTTTTTGCCCGGTTTCTTGCAAGGTGCGCGCATGCAGGTCACGCATGGCGTTGATCCGGTCGGCCAGCGCCAGCGACAGCAGGCAGCCTTCGACCGCCGAGCCGATCTGGCTGGCGTACATGGTCAGGAAGACGTTCGGCAGGTAGCCCAGAACCATCAGCGTGTTGACCAGACCACCGAGCAAAAAAGCCGACCAGGCAATTACAAAGTAGCGCGCCACCCGCAAACCACGGGCCCAGGCCACCACGCCCGCAACAAAGATGACCACGATAAACGCCAGCGCCAGCGCCGTGGCCAGCCGCAGAGCCACGGCATAACTGGTGACCAGCGACAGCAGCATGACCAGCGCACCCATGCCCATCAGCAGGATCAGCGCACGGTCCAGCCAGCGGCTTTGCGAGCCGATCTGCAAAAAGGAGCGCGCAAACTGGCAGCCAAAGAGCGCAGCCGAGCCGATCAAAAACGGCACCGACGCGTTGGCCCACCACGGGTTGTTGGGCCAGAAGTACTGCACCGCCGCGCCGTTGACCGCGAGCTGGTACAGGCCAAACGAGGCCATGTAGACGATGTAATACAGGTAGCTGGTGTCACGCACGCTGATGTAGATGAACAGGTTGTACACCAGCATCCCCAGCAGAACCCCGTAAATCAGGCCCAGCACATAAATGCGCTGGGGCTGTTCTTCGAGGAAGGCCTGCGCAGACCACAAGGTGAGCGGTGCTTGAATCGAGCCTTCGCTGGCCAGACGCAGGTAGACAGTCTGGCTTTGCCCAGGGCTGAAATGGAGTTCGAAGAGGTAGTTGTTTTCTTTGATCTGCCGGCTGCCGAAGGGCAAGGCATCGCCGGTGCGCTCAGCCAGGTAGTAGTTGCCTGCTGCATCGGCCAGGTACAGGTCGATGTTGTCCAGCGGCGGATACGCCAGCTCCATCAACCAGGTGCGGTGTGCTGCTGGGTCTTTGGGCAAGTAGCGCAGATCAATTTTTAGCCAGAAGGCCGAGCGCGAGTACCCTGCATTCAGCGTGTCTTTGGTGTGGAGCTTGAACAGACCCGGGTTGGCGATCACATCGCTCAACGTCGCCTGGCCTCCCACATCTTCGAAGACCTGCATCACTCGACCCAAGGGCAGGCTCTGGGTGGTTTCGTCGAACTCGACTGCGCCGGCCAGCATCGGTAGCCAGCCCAGCATCATAATCAGCAAATAGCGCATACAGCCCCAGCGTGGTCCGCCCGGTTACGTGCAGAATCTCCTGTTCCGTTTGAGACCGCGTCGACCGTCTTACCTGTTAGTAATGTGGGGCTCACTTTAGCATAGCCATCCCGATGGAGCCGCATGGCCATCATACAAATCAGCGGACCAAACAGCCGCAAAAAAGCGTTTGGTGGTAAGCTCGCGCACCATGAATATCTACAGCTCTCGCCCCGTTGTCCTCTGTCTCTCCGGCCATGACCCCAGTGGGGGTGCCGGCTTGCAGGCAGATATCGAAGCCCTGCTGGCTCAAGGTTGTCACGCGGCCCCCGTGGTCACCGCCTTGACTGTGCAGAACACCGTGAATGTCAGCGACTTCCGCGTGCTGGATCGAGAGTGGGTGCTGGCGCAAGCCAACGCCGTGCTCAGCGACTCCACGGTTGCGGCCGTCAAGCTGGGCATGCTCGGCTCACTGGAAATGGTCGACACCGTGGTCGAGCTGCTTCAAGCCCATCCGCATCTGCCGATGGTCTGCGACCCGGTACTGCGCGCGGGCGGCGGCGGTCGACTGGGTAAAGACGAAGTGGGCTACGCCATGCGCGAGCGCTTGCTGCCCTTGGCCGTGATCGCCACGCCCAACCTGCCTGAAGCCCGCATTCTGGCCGAACTGCCTGAGGGCAGCGCCGATGAATGCGCCGAAAAACTCCTGCCTTTCTGCAAACACCTGCTCATCACCGGCGGACACGGCGATGAACACGAAGTCCATAACCGCCTGTACAGCCGCGACGGCAGCCGTCACACCTTCACCTGCTATCGTCTGCCGGGCAGCTATCACGGCTCGGGCTGCACCTTGGCCAGCACTCTGGCCGGGCGTTTGGCCATTGGCGAAAACCTGGTCAGCGCGGTCGAGACGGCGCTCAACTACACGTGGCGCACCCTGCGTGATGCCGAGCAACTGGGCCAGGGCCAATTTGTGCCCCGGCGCTTACCGCTGGACTTCTGTTCGTAACGAATGAGGCTCGACCCATGAAGCTGCGTGGTCTTTACGCAATCACCGATAGCCAACTGCTGGCCGGCAAATGCCTTGAGTATGTCGAGGCGGCGCTGGATGGCGGCCTGACACTGTTGCAGTACCGCGACAAAAGCACCGATGAGGCCCGCCGCTTGCGCGAGGCCGAGGCGTTGAAGCACCTGTGCGATCGTTATAAGGCGCACTTGCTGATCAACGATGACGCCGAACTGGCCGCGCGCCTGGGCGTGGGTGTTCACCTGGGCCAGACCGACGGCCCGCTGACACCTGCACGGGCACTGCTCGGCCCGAAGGCCATTATTGGCTCAACGTGCCACGACCAGATCGATCTGGCCGAGCAGGCAGTGAAGGAAGGCGCCACCTATGTGGCCTTTGGGCGCTTTTTCACCTCCAGCACCAAGCCCGGCGCTGCCCCGGCGGCCCCCGAGGTGATCAATCAGGCGCGCGCCAGGCTTATAAACGTGCCGATCTGTGTGATTGGCGGCATTACCCTGGACAACGCCGCCCCGCTGGTCGAGCGCGGGGCTGATTTGCTGGCCGTGGTGCACGGCCTGTTTGGCGCCGACAGCACGCAGGAAGTGACCCGACGCGCCCGCGCGTTCAACGCCTTGCTGTCTATTTAAATACCGAATTCTGATTCAGAGAGAGCCCACCATGTCTCGTTCCGAAACGCTGTTTGCCAACGCCCAAAAACACATCCCCGGCGGCGTGAACTCGCCTGTTCGTGCCTTCAAGAGCGTGGGCGGCACGCCTTTGTTCTTCAAACACGCCGAAGGTGCCTACGTGACTGACGAAGACGACAAGCGTTATGTCGACTACGTGGGTTCGTGGGGCCCGATGATTTTGGGCCACAGTCACCCGGACGTGCTGGACGCGGTGCGTGCGCAACTGCAACACGGCTTGTCCTACGGCGCCCCGACCGCCATGGAAACCGAGATGGCCGACCTGGTGTGCTCGATTGTGCCGTCCATGGAAATGGTCCGCATGGTGAGTTCCGGCACAGAAGCCACCATGAGCGCCATCCGTCTGGCGCGCGGCTTTACCGGGCGTGACAACATCCTCAAGTTTGAAGGCTGCTACCACGGCCACTCCGACAGCCTGCTGGTAAAAGCCGGCTCCGGCGCGCTGACCCAAGGCGTTCCAAGCTCGGGCGGCGTCCCGGCCGACTTCGCCAAACACACCCTGACCACCACCTTCAACAACATCGACGCCGTTGAGCAGTTGCTGGCAGAAGTAGGCGACACCGTGGCATGCATCATTGTTGAGCCGGTGGCGGGCAACATGAACTGCGTGCCGCCCGCTCCGGGCTTCCTGCAAGGCCTGCGCAGCCTGTGCGACCAGCACGGCATCGTGCTGATTTTTGACGAAGTGATGACCGGTTTCCGTGTAGCCCTGGGCGGCGCCCAGGCCCACTACGGCGTCACACCCGACCTGAGCACCTTCGGCAAAATCATTGGTGGCGGCATGCCGGTAGGCTGCTTTGGCGGCAAGCGCGAGATCATGCAGCACATCGCCCCGCTGGGCCCGGTGTATCAGGCGGGCACGCTGTCCGGTAACCCGTTGGCGATGGCAGCTGGCCTGACCACCCTGCGCCTGATCAGCCGTCCGGGCTTCCATGACGAGCTGACCGACTACACCACGCGCCTGCTTGCAGGCCTGCAAGAACGCGCAGACGCTGCCGGCATTCCTTTTGTGACCACCCAGGCGGGTGCCATGTTTGGCCTGTACTTCAGCGAAGCCGATGACATCGTGACCTTCGACGACGTCATGGCCAGCGATGCCGACCGCTTCAAGCGGTTCTTCCACCTGATGCTGGACGGCGGCGTGTACCTGGCGCCAAGTGCGTTTGAAGCCGGCTTCACTTCGATTGCCCACGGCGACGCCGAACTGAAACTGACTCTGGATGCTGCCGAGCGCGCTTTTGCTGCGTTGAAATAACCCTTTGCCCAAACACCGCGGGATCCGCCTCTCGTAGGAGCTGCCGAAGGCTGCGATCTTTTGATTGTTAAAAGATCGCAGCCTTCGTGCCTCGGCAGCTCCTACAGTGGTTAAAGAGGGGTTTATGTTCTTTTTATGCGCGTGAGGGGCTAATCATTTATGCCACCTGTCCAAAATCGTCTTAAATCAATCGATATGGCGGTCACGCAGCAGAAAAACGAGTAAAGACTTTGTAAGGTGGCCTCCGCTTATTTCATAATGCGCGCCTACTCATCCCTTGGTCGGGTATGCCCGCCTTTCAGAGGTACGTCGATTCCCATGAACCGCACCGGCCGCGCCCTTGCACTGGGCTGCCTGTTGCTCCTTCAACCGTTGCTTGCTCAGGCAGGTGGCAACTCGCTGTTGATTCCAGCGATGGGTCGTTGCACCCTCAATACGCAGCCAGAAGACCTCAAAGAAGCTCTGGCAGCCTGCGTTGAGGCGGCAAAAACCGGGGATGCAGAAGCTCAATACGAGCTGGGTGAGTTCTATTACGACGGTAAAAACACCCCGCAAGACCTCAATCAGGCCCTGAGCTACTTCGAACAAGCGTCGCTGCAAGGTCACGCCATGGCGCAGTTTCAGCTGGGCACCATGTTTTTCAAGGGTGAGGGCGTACCGGCCAATAACATTCAGGCGTACATCGTGCTGAAAATGGCTGCGGTCAACGGCGCCGAAGACGCGCTCGACACCGCCGACCTGGTCGCCGAGCAAATGCCCCGCGAACAACTCGAAACTGCCACCCAGATCCTGGGGCAGATCTTCCGCAAGTACCTGCTTGAGCTGCAATCGGCCGACGGTCGCTCGCCGTTCTCACCGCTGCCTTAAGGTAAAGGTGCCGAACTACTTGTCCGGCATCGGAAACGGAAACGGCATCACGTTGCTCATGCCATTGGCTTCGCTGATTTTCGGCGTTCCCAGACGTTCAACTTCATCGATTCGCACAATCGAGTGCATCGGCACAAAGCTGCGTACCACGCCTTCAAATTGAGCCTTGAGCTTTTCTTCGCTCGGATCAACGACGATTTGCGTGCGCTCCCCGAAGACAAATTCCTCAACTTCCAGAAAGCCCCACAGATCACTTTGATAGATCTGCTTGGCGTACATTTCGAACACCTGGCCCTGATTGAGGAAAATCACCTTGTAGATTGGAGCTTCACGTTTGGTCATGGTGGGCGGGTAGACATCTGAGGATATAAAAGAGGGCGCGAACTATAGCATAGCCGTCAGACGCGCAACGCTAGGAACCCGCGACCATGCCCCCTATAATGCGCGGTTCTTTGAACCACTTGATGAACACCCATGGCCAAGAAGCTTTACATCGAAACCCACGGTTGCCAGATGAATGAGTACGACAGCTCACGCATGGTCGATCTGCTGGGTGAACATCAGGCCCTGGAAGTCACAGCGCGCGCCGAAGACGCTGATGTCATCCTGCTGAATACCTGTTCGATCCGTGAACGCGCCCAAGACCGCGTGTACTCTCAGTTGGGCCGCTGGCGCGAGCTGAAACTGGCCAACCCCGAGATGGTCATTGCCGTCGGCGGCTGCGTTGCCAGCCAGGAAGGCGCCGCCATTCGCGACCGCGCCCCTTACGTAGACGTAGTCTTCGGCCCGCAAACCCTGCACCGCCTGCCCGAGATGATCGACGCTGCGCGCATCACCAAGTTGCCGCAGGTTGACGTGTCGTTCCCCGAGATCGAGAAATTCGACCACCTGCCAGAACCCCGCATCGACGGCCCAAGTGCCTATGTGTCGGTCATGGAAGGTTGCAGCAAGTACTGCACGTTCTGCGTGGTGCCTTACACCCGCGGCGAAGAAGTCAGCCGCCCGTTCGATGACGTGCTCAGCGAAGTGATCCACCTGGCCGAAAACGGCGTGCGTGAAGTGACCTTGCTGGGCCAGAACGTCAACGGCTATCGCGGCCTGACCGAGGACGGTCGCCTGGCGGACCTCGCTGAACTGATTCGCGTAGTGGCGGCCATCGACGGGATCGAGCGCATTCGCTACACCACCTCGCACCCGCTGGAGTTCTCGGACAGCCTGATCCAGGCCCACGCCGACGTGCCGGAGCTGGTAAAACACCTGCACTTGCCGGTGCAATCAGGCTCGGACCGCATTCTGTCAGCGATGAAGCGCAACCACACGGCGCTGGAGTACAAGTCCAAGTTGCGCAAACTGCGCGCGGCGGTGCCGGGCATTTGCATCAGCTCTGACTTTATCGTCGGCTTCCCCGGTGAAACCGAGAAAGACTTCGAGCAAACCATGAAGCTGATCGAGGAGGTCGGTTTCGACTTCTCGTACTCCTTTGTATACAGCCAGCGCCCGGGCACGCCTGCGGCCGACCTGGTTGACGACACGCCAGAAGAGCGCAAAAAAGAGCGCCTCAACGCGCTGCAACACCGCCTGAACCAGCAAGGTTTTGAGATCAGCCGGCAAATGGTCGGTTCCACTCAGCGGATTCTGGTGACCGATTACTCGAAAAAAGACCCTGGCGAACTGCAGGGGCGCACCGAAAACAACCGCATTGTTAACTTCCGCTGCGACAACCCGCAGTTGATCGGACAATTCGCCGACGTGCACATCGATGCCGCCCAGCCGCACTCCCTGCGGGGTTCGCTGCTGAACTAACGCAGGCTTCTGTAGGAGCGAGCTCGTCTCGCGATCTTTTGATCGTCTAAAAGATCGCGAGACGAGCTCGCCCCTGCAGAAGGTTAATCATTTATCACGGCCCTTTCGCGCGTGACCTGCTAGCGTTATCCTTCATCTCACCTCAATTGCCTTAGGGCGGCTAAAAACGACCTTGAACGCACCCATCGAACCACATCGTTTTCTCCTCGAGCCTTTTGAGGCTCGCCGCTTCGCCAATCTGTGCGGACAATTCGACGAGCATTTGCGCTTGATCGAACAACGTCTGGGCATCGAAATCCGCAATCGCGGTAACCAGTTCGAAATGATCGGCGACCCCAAACTGACCGTTTCTGCAGAACACCTGCTGCGCCGTCTGTACCGCGAAACCCAAGCCACTGAGCTTTCGCCGGACCTGGTGCACCTGTTCCTGCAAGAGTCTGCTGCCACCGATGACCTGGCCAATACGCCTGTGGCCGAGGCCAGCGTGTCGCTGCGCACCAAAAAGGGCATGATCCGCCCGCGCGGCACCAACCAGCAGCGCTACGTCAAAGAAATCCTCGGCAACGACATCAACTTCGGCATTGGCCCAGCCGGTACGGGTAAGACCTACCTGGCCGTGGCCTGCGCAGTTGACGCCCTGGAGCGCGAGCAGATCCGCCGCATCCTGCTGGTGCGCCCGGCGGTTGAAGCGGGTGAAAAACTCGGCTTCCTGCCGGGCGACCTGTCGCAAAAAATCGACCCGTACCTGCGCCCGCTGTATGACGCGCTGTACGAGATGCTCGGCTTTGAATACGTGGCCAAGCTGATCGAGCGGCAAATCATTGAAGTGGCACCGCTGGCCTACATGCGCGGTCGCACGCTGAACAACAGCTTCATCATTCTCGACGAAAGCCAGAACACCACCGTCGAGCAGATGAAGATGTTCCTGACCCGTATCGGCTTCGGCTCCACGGCCGTGATTACCGGTGACATCACCCAGATCGACCTGCCAAAAGGCACCAAGTCGGGGCTGACCCACGTGATTGACGTGCTCAAGGACGTGCCGGGCATCAGCTTTACGCACTTTTTGTCCAAAGACGTTGTTCGCCACCCGCTGGTACAACGCATCGTTGAGGCCTACGGGCGCTACGAACAGGAAGCCGCTGACAAGCTGGCCGCCCTGCCTGCCGCCAAGGATTACCGCAACGATGCTTGAGCTTGACCTGCAACTGGCCACCGAAGCCGCTGCGCCCAGCGAAGCCCAGTTCCGCCAATGGTGCGAACTGGCGCTGCGCCAGCGCACCGCCGACTCGGAAATGACCATTCGTCTGGTGGACGAAGCCGAAGGCCGTGAGCTTAATCACACTTGGCGACATAAAGACTACGCGACCAACGTGCTGTCTTTTCCGGCAGAAGTGCCGGACGAATTCCTTGATATCCCGCTTCTGGGTGACCTGGTCATCTGTGTGGCCGTGGTTGAGCGTGAAGCCGCCGAACAAGGCAAGGCACTTGACGTTCACTGGGCTCACTTGGTGATTCACGGCTGCTTGCATCTTCTGGGTTACGACCATATAGAAGACGAAGAAGCCGAAGAGATGGAAGCGCTGGAACGAACGTTGCTTGCAGAACTGGGTCATCCGGATCCGTATGCAGACGACGAAACTGATTAACAAACCACTGAAACGACCAAGGGATACGAGTAAATCGCTATGAGCGAAGACCGATCGAGCAACGGGCAAAAGTCATGGTTGGGTAAGCTGACCCAGGCCTTTGCCCATGAGCCGAAAAACCGCCAGGAGCTGCTGGAGCTGCTGCGCGAAGCACATCAGAACAAACTGTTGGACAGCGAAGCGCTGGCCATCGTTGAAGGCGCCATCCAGGTGGCTGACCTGCAAGTACGGGACATCATGGTCCCGCGTTCGCAGATGATCAGCATCAAGGCGACCCAGACACCCCGCGAATTCCTCCCGGCGATCATCGACGCAGCGCACTCGCGCTACCCCGTGATCGGCGAAAGCCACGATGACGTTCTCGGCGTCCTGCTGGCCAAAGACCTGCTGCCGCTGATCCTTCAAGAGAACGGCGACAAATTCAACATCAAGGATCTGCTCCGTCCAGCGACGTTTGTCCCTGAGTCCAAGCGCCTGAACGTGTTGTTGCGTGAGTTCCGTGCCAACCACAACCACATGGCCATCGTCATTGACGAATACGGCGGCGTGGCCGGCCTGGTGACGATTGAAGACGTTCTGGAACAGATCGTCGGCGACATCGAAGACGAACACGATGTCGAAGAAGACAGCTACATCAAGCCGCTGCCCAGCGGTGACTTCCTGATCAAGGCCCTGACGCCTATCGAGAACTTCAACGAGTTCTTTGACAGCGACTTCTCCGACGATGAGTTCGACACCGTTGGCGGCTTGGTCATGAGTGCGTTCGGGCACTTGCCAAAACGCAACGAAATCACTGAAATCGGCCCATACCGCTTCCGCATCCTCAATGCCGACAGCCGCCGGATTCACCTGATTCGCTTAACGCCTATTGCCCGCTAAACCCTGACGCTAAGGATTGAAATGCGCTGGATAACCGCCCCCGGCTGGCCCGGTAACTTGCTGGCTGTGGTGGCCGGCGCACTGACAACCCTGGCGTTGGCACCTTTCGATATCTGGCCGCTGGCACTGGTTGCCCTGGCCCTGTTCTATCTGGGCTTGCGCGACCTGTCGCCCAAGCAGGCGCTGGGCCGTGGCTGGTGCTTCGGCTTTGGCCTGTTTGGCGCGGGCACCAGCTGGATCTACTACAGCATTCACCATTTCGGCGGGGCGTCGGTGCTACTGGCCGGCTTCCTGATGCTGCTGTTCACCGCCGCCATTGCCTGGTTCTTTGCCCTGCCCGCCTGGCTGTGGGCGCGCTGGATCCGCCGCAATGAAGCGCCGCTGGCCGACACCCTGGCCTTTGCTGCGCTGTGGACGGCCCAAGAGGCTTTTCGCGGCTGGTTCCTCACAGGTTTCCCTTGGCTTTACTCGGGTTACAGCCAGCTCGACGGCCCCTTGGCCGGGCTTGCGCCGCTGGGCGGCATGTGGCTGATTTCGTTCACCCTGGCGCTGACCGCAGCGTTGCTGTGCAACCTGCCCCGCCTGATCAAAGCCAGGCGCAAAGCCTTTATCGGCGCTGCCGTGGTGTTGCTGGTCGGTCCTTGGTGCATCGGCATTGCGCTCAAGCATCACGCCTGGACCAGTCCGTCGGGTAACCCACTGAGCGTGGCAGCGATGCAGGGCAACGTCGCACAAAGCATGAAATGGGACCCGGCCGAGCTTAATGCGCAGTTGGCGCTGTACCGCGACATGACCTTCAGCTCCAAGCGCGTCGACTTGATTGTGTGGCCAGAAACCGCCATTCCGGTGCTCAAAGAGAACGCCGAAGGCTATTTGACGATGATGAGCCGGTTCGCCGCCGAGCGAAATTCCGCGCTGATTACCGGCGTGCCGATCCGTGAAGAAGTGCGCCACGAATCGCGCTTCTTCAACGGCATCACGGCCGTGGGTGAAGGCGATGGCGTGTACCTGAAACAAAAACTCGTACCGTTTGGTGAGTACGTCCCGTTGCAGGACGTACTGCGCGGCCTGATCGCGTTTTTTGACCTGCCGATGTCAGACTTTGCCCGCGGGCCTGCCGACCAACCCATGTTGCAAGCCAAGGGTTACCAGATTGCCCCGCTGATTTGCTACGAGGTGGTGTACCCGGACTTTGTCGCTGGGCTGGCCGCGCAAAGCGATATTTTGCTGACCATCAGCAACGACACCTGGTTCGGCACCTCGATCGGCCCCCTGCAACATTTGCAGATGGCCCAGATGCGCGCCCTTGAAGCGGGCCGCTGGATGATCCGCGCGACCAACAACGGCGTCACCGCGCTGATCAACCCGTTTGGGCAGATCACCACGCAGATCCCGCAGTTCGAGCAAGGGATCCTGTACGGCGACGTGGTGCCCATGCACAACCTGACGCCTTACCTTCAATGGCGCTCGTGGCCGCTGGCAATCCTGTGTGCGTTGCTGATTGGCTGGGCGCTGATCACCAGCCGCATCGCCAAAACGGTGTAAACCCGAAGGCCACCCCCCCTGTAATTACATGGACTCGCCCAAGCCGAGGCGTCTGTGCGCCACGGTGGCATTCTATTAGAAGCCAACGACAGCG
>NZ_WIVR01000068.1:0-24997 GCF_009600525.1 Pseudomonas sp. FSL R10-1350 | reverse complement strand
CTTTTGCAAAGTGACGCGGCGTAAGGCCGGAACCCTAAGTGGCCGTTGCCGCAGCAACGGATATGTACTCAAGTCAAGAGCCCCCTCACCACGCCTCTCCCGAAGGAGAGGGAACCGATTGGGGGATGCTGAAGATACTCGGCGGCTTGTTTGCTGCGCGACAGCGCGGCGTCGAAGACGGGGCGGCCCCTCCTACAGCGTGAACTAATCGCACCACTCAGGTGCAAATGGATGAGTGCGATAAAACTCACTCATTTTGAGCCGATCACGATTAAACCAGTCGTTGATCCAGTACTGATATTGCTGCTGGATGCTTAGCACCTGCCAAGGGGTGCTCAGGGACTCAACCACAGCATGCGCAGCCATCATGCCCGTCATCAGTGCCTTGAGTACGCCGTGCCCGGATGAAGGGTCGAGCACGAAAGCAGAATCGCCCGCGATAAAAAAACCGTCGCCACTGGCCTGCTGACAGAGCCGCCAAGTCACATCAGCACCGCGCACGGGACCACTGGCACGCAACGGTTTGAAAACCGCTGGCGGGACAGCCTGATGGTGGCCCGCGTTGGTAAAACACAGGCGCGTCCAGTGGTAGAAATCACTGCGAATCTTCGCCATCCAGTACCAGCCAAACGGATCAGCATCTATCCCGCACACCTCAGCGCCTTCAGGCAAGTCGCCCGTTGCATAGCCATAGTGGGCGAGCAACCGGGGGGAATAAGTGCGCCAGGGCAAGCCCAGCTGGCGCGACAACCAGCCATTGCCTCCGCTGGCGTCAATGACCCATGCCGCCAGCAGGTCACCTTGTGCCGTGCTGACACCGCAGACTTGCTGCCGGTCGTGCAGCACACCCAGCACTCGACACGGCTGCACCACGTCAACGCCCAAACCGGCGGCACGGGCCAAGAGCAGGCTGTCGAGTATCTCGCGCGGGATTTGATACCCCAGCGCCGGCCCGCTAGCGCTCTCACCAAACGCGCTGAACAAACGCTCCCCCGCCCATTTCACGGCATGGCCCGGGTGACGCAAAAAGCCGCCCTGGTTGATTGCTTGCGCGATACCAAGTTGGTCCAGCACGGCCTCAACCCCGGGGGGCAATGTTTCTCCTGGACGAGTGCGAGGGAAAACCGCTTGCTCCAGCAATGTCACCCGCAACCCGCGCTGCGCACATAAAATGGCGGCAGCCGTACCGGCCGGGCCGGCGCCAACAATGACCACATCCCGATCAGCCACGCGGTGTTATCTGCCAGGGTTGGTCGTTGCGCTTTATCAGCAAGGACTCATCACCGATATAAAGCTCAACCAGTTCGAGTACCTCTATGTGCCGCTTGGTGTAATCGGCGGGGGGCGAGATGGTGCCGTAGCGGTAAATCCGAAAGAAAAACACCTGTTCCTGCAACAGGGACCATGCTTTTAAATCGGCTCTTGGCAACGCCCAGTCAACGCCATCGACCGACGTGAAGGACAACACTGACCACAGGCCCTGTTCTGCACGGGTATTGGCATCTACTGCGGCATAGGCTGACTGCATGGCCAGAATCCGCTGCTGATACTCGGCTTGGGAGGTCTGCCCTGTCAGGTGCAACGACAATTGCCCGTCCAGTGCATTACGGGTGTAATCGCTGTACGCATACGCCGTGCATTCGACCACTTGACGCCCATCCACGGTGATCAGGCGCGGCCCCGTCAGCCCATCCCAGGACGTTTGCTCCAGCAACCCTATTTCGGCATCCGTCAGAGGAATAATCGTCGGTTTGGACACATAGGGCTCAAAGGTCCTTGCGCTGTCCGGGGTGACTGCAGGCCAGTAGCCCCCGGCTGCCGAGCAGATCCGCACATCCTCTGTGAACGGGCTGCCCAGCAAATAAGCACACAAGTACTTAGTTACAAACCCTTGGCCATCACCGGCAATCTCCCAACCGGGGCTGAAGGTGCCCGCCGCCGTGTCCGCCAGACAGGACTGGCGCTTTGCACTCGCCGAATCGCCAACGGTTTGCCCTTGCTCCGAAGGTGCACCTGCGGTCAATACAGCCGTGATGCTTTTGTCTTCGAGGACAAAATGCCCGCCCATCAGGTCAGGATTACCCGCAACTCGTCGCTCAGAAAGCGCCTGCAATGTGACGTACCAAATTGGCTCGGGAAAGCCTTGCTCTTGCGCCCATTCGCCCAACTGAGCTTGCCCGCAGGCCGGGTAGAAATCGGGCGCGGCCAGAATCGAATAGGCCGCCACATTCAACCCGATAGCGGCATTCAAGGCAGGGCAATGAGCCTTGACCCAACCTTCGGCAGTGAAGTCGATAAAGTGCAGAGCGTGATAGTTGCCCGCCTCGACAATCGCCTCGACGTCCGGCTCGTTGTTTAAATCGCGAATTGAACCGTCGTCCAGCAGTTGATAGCGTTTATTGATGATGTAATCAAAGTTGGCCTTGGGCGGAACGCTGAAAGAAACCGGCTTGCCTTGGTATTCAGCGGGTTCAACCAGCCTGGGTTTCGCAACCGGTACGCATAAACCCGGCCCGTTCAGCTGACTGTCTGCCCACTCGGCAAGGGCTTGAGTCTGCACAAATGGCGGCTGCGAGATGTCGGGCTCGAACCAGTCCGCCTCTTGGCCTCTGCGCAGATGAAACTGGCGCAGCTTTTCATTGACGTGAAAAGCCTGCAGGTCTGCTTGCAGGTCAAAACCGTCAATGCATTGCGTGCCGTTGAACACTTTGTGCAAGGGCCGCCAAAAATCCAGTTGGTCGTCTCCCTCGACCCATCCTGGCCCCGTCTGTCCTTTATCCCGTACGGCCACATAGACACCGAAGCGCGCAGGGATAACCCGCATAGCCTGTGGCTGCGCCTCGACAAAAGGCGTGAATCCGCGCAATTGCGGGTCATACAGGGCGGGCGCAGTGCCGACGCGGGCAATGCCTGTGCGACAAAAGCACAGGTCGGCATGCTGGTGGTGAGGGGTATCGGCACGGGGACGATACTCGGTGGCAAACACCACCAGCCCCAGGGTCGCGTTGGCGCCCGCCTGCGCCTGCAGCGCTTCAAGCGAAGGCAGGGCAACGCCATAGACGTAGTTGAGCAGTGTCTCGAGTTCTGCCGCAGTGGCAAAGTCGGTAAGGGCATCACCATTGGCAGCCTGCAGCACATTGGGCGACGCCAAGGCGTGGTAGAGCAAACTGCGTGCAGGGTTGCCGGCTTCGATGGCCCGTGTGCCCTGCAACGAAAAGTCTTCAAAGCCTTTAACCGAACGATCAACCGCCAACACCTTGCTCAACTCTTCAGCCAGCGGGCGGGCCTGAATATCCAGACCATGCAGCAACAACAGGTCATGCCAGCCCAAAGGCGCCAAGCGCTCGCACAGGCTTTGAACTTCATCAATCAGGGGCATACTGAAGCACTCCGCAAAATGACCGAAAACTGAGTCTGTTTGACTCAAGAGATTCGGCCATTTGCGTGGAGCTGCCTACCTGTCAAAAATACCTAAACAGACCAACGGTAAAGGCTTAACATTTCGATCACCGCCCACAGCGGGACGAACCCTAGCGGTAACCACACCGCCAGCCGTGCGCGGTACGGCAACAACATCAGCAACGCAAAGCCACTGAGCGAGATTAAACCAAACCAGCCAATGGGACCCATTGCCCAGCCCCAAGCCATGCCGCAAAAGTAGAAGCTTAAGGCCAGACTCAACCACCCTGCCCCGCGCAAAGCACGACGCAACCCGGTTGACGGCGGTTTGTTCCAGACTTGCTTGTAATGGCGCTCAAGCCCTTGGCACAGGGCAAGCATGCCGATATAGGCAAAGGCCCAGGCCGCAATGTAATTTGCCAGCATCTCAGTTCACCTCCGCCAGCACAGTTGCCTTTTTACGCGGCACCCGCTCAACTTGCGGCTGCGAGACTTTCCAGCACGCCCACAACAACACGCCACCCAGAGCCATGGTGGTGAGTTCAACGCCCATGCGGCTGTACAACGCCCACGAATGATCAACGGTCAGCAGGCTCACCAGCGGCAAGCTCAGGCACATCACCCCCGCCAGCCCAAGCTGCTCACGCCAGGCATGCATGCGCGGGCGCAGCAAGGCATGCACGAGGGTCAAGGCCCACACGCCAAAGAACACCGTCAGCTCGGCATCCGGGCGCTCGGCCATGCCCACCGGTAGCAGGTGATTGCCCCACAGGTAAGCGATACAGGCCAGGCTCAAGCCCGCCATCACCGTGACGTTGACGGCCTCGATCACCCGGTAAAGCACTTGGGCTACCCGGCCTTCGCTGGCGTATTTACGGCGCCGTTTTACGGTGAACAGCACCAGCCCGGTGGCGATCATGGCGCTGCTGATCAACCCGCAAATGAAGTACACCCAGCGCATCGGGTAACCGCCGAACTGCGCAAAGTGCATACCGGAAATCACCCGGTGCGTGAGCACCGAAGCGCGCATCTCGGTCGGCCCGGACAGTTGCTCGCCCGTTACCCCGTCAAACCGCATGCCGCCGCCTTTGATCAGAGCAATGCGGTTGCCCAGAATCGGCCGGATCTGGATTTCGGCGTTGCTCATGCCTGGGTTGGTAATGCTCACCCCGCTCAGCGGCCCCATAACGTCGCGGGCTTTGGCCAGCAAAGGCCCGATGGCTACCAGCGGTGCCGGTTCGGCCTGCGCCGGGCGTTTGGCTTCGACCACCGCAGGCGCAGGGTCCTGGGCCTTGAAAAACGCGTCGCGACTGCCATCAAACAGCGCGTCCATGGCCGCTGGCATGTAGATCACCAGAAAAATCGCCAACCCGCTGTAGGTAATCATCAGGTGAAACGGCAGCAACAGCACGGCGCTGGCGTTGTGCGCGTCGAGCCACGAGCGCTGGCCTTTGGCCGGGCGAAAGGTGAAGAACTCCTTGAAGAATTTTTTGTGGATCACGATGCCGCTGATCAACGCCGCCAGCATGCCCATGGCCAGCGCACCGACCACATAAATCCCGAGCATGCCGGGCATGAACAGGGTGAAGTGGAACAGGAAAAAGAAGCGCCCGCCCGCCGACTCGCGTACTGGTAAGACTTCACCGGTGTTGGGGTCCAGGGTCACCGATACGCCGTCGCGACGCCCGCCGGTCGAGGCGCGCAACTCGGGCGAACGATCATAGGGCAGGCTTACGCCCCATTGTTTGGCGTTGGGCTCATGCTCGCGCAAGTAGCTCAACCCGCGCTCCACCGCCTGTTCGTCCGTCAAGTGGTGGGCAGGCAGCTCCGGGTGCATCCAGTTGTCGATTTCTTGATCGAACACCGCCAGGCTGCCGGTCAGAAAAATCGCAAACAACAACCAGCCTACGATCAGTCCACCCCAGGTGTGCAGCCAGGCCAGAGATTGGGTGATGGTCTGTTTCATCCGAGTCGCTCCAGCAGTTGCGGCCAAAAACCGATCGCGGCCAATGGCAGCGCCAGCACGGCCCCCATCCAGGCCGACCACTGATGACGCGCCATAAAGGCCCACAAAATGGCGCAGGTATAGATAGCGAACGACAACAGGCTGGCGACCAGCATTGAGTCCACGTTGTCCATTGGCAACAGCCGCGCCAGCGCCGCCGTAAAGGCATAGGTAAACACATAACCGCCCACCATGGCGGCCAGTGCGCGAGACAGAATCGGCAGCCATGCCGACGATGCAAGTTTCATCTGTTCAATCCTTCATCAGCCCCAGCCACGGTTTTGCCAGAGCCCAATGTGACAACGGCGCGACACCTGCAAAGGATGTCGCGCCTGTTATTGCCTGCACCCAAACAGCGGTCAGGCCAATGCTGTGATCAGAACGAGGTGGTCACCGACGCAAAGTAGGCACGGCCCGCTTCGTTGTAGGTCTGGGCGCCCGCCTCGTCAGCGTTGCCTTTGCGGTACAGCTGCTTGTCGAGCAGGTTGTTGATGCCCACCCGCACGCTCAGATTTTTGTTGAACTCATAGCCGCTGCTCAGCCCCACCAAGCCATACGGGTCAACCGACTGCTGCACGGATTTGTCCAGTGACTCGTTGGCGCGCATGTTGTATTTGGGCGCCTTCTGCTCGCCGTAGTACGTGCCGCTGACCTGGAACGAAAGCTGCTCGGTGGCGTACCAGTCCAGGGTGGTGTTGAGCGTGTACTTGGGAATGATACTCAATGGCTCGCCGGTTTTCTTGTCTTTGCTGTCGATCATGTAGGTCAGGTTGGTGTTCCAGTCCAGGTCCTTGCGCAGGTTGACGAACAGGTTGCCCTCAACCCCTTGCACGATGGCCTTGCCGCTGTTTTCCCACTGCAATACACGACGGCCGTTGGGCAGACGGAAAGCCGATTCGTTGCTGGCATTGATCTTGTTCTGGTAGTCGTTACGGAAGTACGTCGCGCTGGTGCGCCAGCTGCCTTTGTCAAACGCCAGACCGATCTCTTTGTTGATGCTGATTTCCGGTTTGAGGTCCGGGTTACCCACCAGGTAGCAACCTCCCAGGTTGACTTCTACCGAGCTGCAACCGTTACCACGGCTGTACAACAGATAGTTGGGGTTGGACTGGTACAAGTTCGGGGTTTTGTAGGCCCGGGCAATACCGCCTTTAAGGCTCAGCTCATCTGTGATCTGGTGCGAAGCGTTGAGGCTCGGGCTCCAGTTGCCGCCAAACTTGTCGTGGTGGTCGTAGCGCAGGCCCGGCGTAACGATAGTTTTAGACCCGGCTTCGAGGTTGTCTTCAACGTAGAACGCGTAGCTGTTGGCGGTGGACTTGGTCTGGGTGCGGTCAGTGCCCGGAATACCCGCAGTACCGTCGGCGCCCGGGTCCCAGCTTTGTGGACGCAACGAGCCCGGATCATTCAGCGATTCGTACAGGTATTCGCCGCCCAGGGTCAGCACCTGATGGGTGTAAAAATCCAGCGGCAAGTTGGCTTCAGCCTTGGCCCGGGTGTTGCGCAGGCGTGACTGGAAGCTGCCGGCCGACTCAGACGGTGCACCTTCACCGTAGCCCGCCAAGCCTTCGTTCAAACGCGAGTTACGGGTCAGGTCATGGCTGAGCATGGCCATGGTGGTGCCCCAGTCAAACGACCCATTGTGGGTGGCCGAAAACATGCTGCGTTGCAGCACCGAGGTTTCTTTGCCGTACAGGCTGTTAACGAAATCCCCCCCGCTGTTGAGCATGGTATCGCCCGCGTAGATATTGCCCTGGCGGCTGTAGCTGGCCTCAAGGTCCAGGGATTGCTCCGGGGTGAACTGCCAGCTCAACAAGCCGTTGACGTCTTTGTTGCGCACGCCTTCACGGCCTGCCACCACGCTGTCAGCGTAGGCCTGCTCGCTGGTATTGATGCGCGCGTCATCCGCGTCGGTTTTGCTCAGGCCGCCATACACGCGAAACACCAGGTCGTCGGTGAGCGGGCCGCTGAGGTTGAAGTTGGTACGTTTGCTGATGCCTTCTGCGCTGTCATCCGGGGACAGGTAGTAGGCCGTCAAAGAGCCGCCGAGTTTGTCGGTCGGCCGCTTGGTGATAATGTTGACCACCCCGCCCATCGCGCCTGAGCCGTAACGGGCAGCCGCCGGGCCGCGGAGGATTTCGATACGCTCCACTTCTTCGGCCGGTACCCAGTTGGTTTCGCCACGGGTATCGCGGTCGCCGCTCCAGCCGTAACGTTGGGCGTTACGCGAAGAAGACGGCTTGCCGTCGATCAGGATCAAGGTGTTTTCCGGGCCCATGCCACGCAAGTCAATCTGGCGGTTGTTACCGCGTGCGCCACTGGAACTGTTGCCGGTGAGGTTAACCCCGGGCTCACGACGGATGATGTCGGAAAGATCATTGGCCGGCGGACGTTTTTTAATGTCTTCAGCAGTAATGATCGACACGCCCGGCGCCTGCTTCAGCTCTTCAGCGGCGGTGCCCAACACACGGGTTTCTTCAAGTTGCAGCGCCTGCTTGCTGCCATCTACCGGCAGGTCGCTGGCCTCCACGGGCACTTCATCGCGTTCACGCTCCAGCGCATCGGCGAGCAAGGTCGGTGAAGCCAGTGCGGCCACAATAGCCAGTGAAAATTGACTGCGTTTGAATCGAGACGACATGTCCAGTTGATCCCTTAACAATGGAGTGTGCTCAGCAGGCCAAAGGCTGGAATGGCTGGGCACGATTCCCTCAAAGGATCTCGTCTTGCTTAGCTCACCCCGGCGCTGCCAGGGCGACAATAGTAACCATTCTCAATTGAGAGTAAAGCGCGAATGACAATTATCCTCATTGACAAGTTCCGCAAACCCTTTGTTTTAGAGCCTTGTCCTACGAAAAAATAATTTAAAACTGATTGCCAAACGGGCCGCATCCTGAGAAAAACCGCGCAATCTCAGCTCGCCTCGCGAAAGATCAAAAGATCGCGAGGCAAGCTCGCTTCTACACGTTTTAATTTCGAGTCCTGCACCATGAACAACGAACTTCAGATCACCGACCTCGCACTGGGCGAAGGCAAAGCTGCCGTCAAAGGCGCCCTGATCACCACGCACTACACCGGCTGGCTCGCAGATGGCACGGTGTTCGACTCCTCCCATGAGCGCGGCAAGCCGTTCCAGTGCGTGATTGGCACAGGCCGCGTCATTAAGGGCTGGGACCAGGGCCTGATGGGGATGAAAGTGGGCGGCAAGCGCAAACTGCAAGTTCCCGCGCACTTGGCCTATGGTGAAAGAAGCATGGGCAAACACATCACACCGAACTCGGACCTCACGTTTGAGATCGAACTGCTGGAAGTGCTGACACGAGACGATTGATACGTCAGCACATCGTTCTATTTTTTGGGGAGTTAAGCGTTAGTGAATCGATTTTTCATGCAGGTATTAACGCTTTCTTTGCCCATTGTGATCGCCGGGTGCAGCAGCCAAAGCACCCAGACGCTACCCGGTCGCACGCCCGAACAGGCGCGTGCGCGATTGCTTCAACTGCTGCCCGCCAACGTTGCGGATCGCCAGGGCTGGGCCAACGACATTTACACCGCCTTCGCCGCGCAAAAGCTTGAGCCCAACGACGAAAACCTGTGCTCGGTGCTGGCCGTGACTGAGCAAGAGTCGACTTTTCAGGCAGACCCGCCGGTGCCCAACCTGGCAAAAATTGCCCGCAGCGAAATCAATCGGCGCGCGGGCAAACTGCACATCCCGGAGTTCGTGGTGCGCAGCGCACTGAACATCACCTCGCCAACGGGCAAAACCTATAACCAGCGCCTTGATGCGGCACGCACCGAAGGCCAGTTGAGCGCCATCTTCGATGACTTTATCGGCATGGTGCCACTGGGCAAAAACCTGTTTGGCAGCCTCAACCCGGTGCATACCGGCGGGCCCATGCAGGTCAGCATCGCCTTTGCCGAGAAACACGCCCAGAATTACCCCTACCCGATACCGGGCACGATTCGTCAGGAAGTCTTTACCCGTCGTGGCGGCATGTACTTTGGTACTGCCCATTTGCTCGGCTACCCGGCCGACTACACGCAATCGCTGTATCGCTTTGCTGACTTCAATGCGGGCTGGTACGCCAGTCGCAATGCCGCGTTTCAGAATGCCGTGAGCCAGGTGTCAGGCATACAGCTGGCACTGGATGGCGACGTGACCATCCCCGGCTCTTACGCCGTAGGCTCCACCGAACGCGCCGTTCGCGTGCTCGGCAAGCAACTGGGCTTGAGCGATAACCAGATCCGCCAGCAGTTGCTCAAAGGTGACCGCCTTGAATTTGAGCAGACCGAGGTCTATCGCAAAGTCTTTGCCCTTGCCGACCGCCAACAGGCCAAACCGGTGCCCCGCGCCGTGTTGCCGGGCATCACCCTGCAAAGCCCTAAAATCACCCGCAACCTCACCACCGCCTGGTTTGCCCAGCGTGTTGATGAACGCCGCCAGCGGTGTATGAACAAGGCCAAGTCGCTGCCCAACACATAAAGCAATGGATTACCCAGTTCACATGCGGATACATTCATTGTAATTATCCAGATACGGTGTAGCCTCCAAGGTATCAACGCTTTGGAGGCCACCATGCATTTAGTCGCCCACAACACCCGGCCCGATATCACCAGCGGTGATGCGGGCCGTGTCGCCCTGACGTTCTTCTTCAATTTGATGGAGCACTGGGGTTGCAGCAAAGATCAGCAATGCACCCTGCTCGGCGCTATCGGCAACACCACGTACTTCAAGTACAAAAAACTGCCGAATGTTCGCCTGCCCCACGACACCCTTGAGCGTATTTCGTACCTGATGGGCGTGCACAAAGCGCTGCGCATCCTGTTCAGCAATCAGCCCGAGCGGGCTTACGAGTGGGTCCACAAAGCCAACAACACCGCGCCATTCAACGGCCAAAGTGCGTTGAGCTACATGCTCGGCGGCCAAGTGGTCGACCTGGCAGATGTGCGCCGCTATCTGGATGGGGTGCGGGGCTGATGCCAGACACCTCGTTGTTAAGCGTGCTGCCCGAGTGGAACAACGCTTATCGCATCATCAACAGTGCATTCCCGCCCATTTCGGTGTTTGAGGACACCCTTGACCCGGCCGATCTGGACATCGCCTTTGCCCTCGAAAGCCTGACCAATGACCGCCTGCGCGACCAGGCCGGGGTCCTTAACCGCGTGCATCCACAAGACCGCCTGTGTGGAGAAGGCTCGACCCCGATCATGGCGGCTTTTACCCATATCGGCCGTGCCAGCCGCTTCACCGATGGCAGTTACGGGGTTTATTACTGCGCCAACAGCCTTGACGCCGCCATCGCCGAGACCCGCTTTCATCAGGAGCAATTCTGGCGCGCCACTCAGCAAGCGTGCATCGAAATCACCCTGCGCACCTACATCAACAGCGTGCTTGAGCCAATGATCGATATACGCGCCGAACCCGACTTGCACCACCCTTCCCTGTCCAGTTACGGCACATCACAAGCCTTTGCCAAACAACACCGCGAGGCCTCGGCCTGGGGGCTGCTGTACAACAGCGTGCGCCTTGCCGGCCACGAATGCGTAGCAGCCTTTCGCCCGCCTGCGCTTTCGATTCCACGCCAAGGCCCGCATTTTCGCTATGTGTGGGATGACAAAACTCAGACCATCACCTGGGTGCTGCAAGTGAGCGAAGTCACGTTCTGATCACGTCGCTGTAAAACTTGGTAACAGGGGGTTTATTTAGCCCTCACAACTCGCCTATTGTCAGTGCATGGCCGAAGTGGATGAGCAGGACCGGCGCGGGCGCCATAGCCCCCTTTCTGCCTCACCCCTATAAGAAAGATAACGGAGCCACCATGTCTGAACGTTGCAACTCTTATTACACCGCTACCCTCACCCATGAAACCGATTACCCGACGCTGCAAGGCCAGCACCGGGTCGATGTGGTGATTATTGGCGGCGGTTTTACCGGCGTGGCGACCGCCGTCGAGCTGGCCGAAAAAGGCCTGAAAGTGGCCATTGTCGAGAGCAACAAAATCGGCTGGGGCGCCAGCGGGCGTAATGGCGGGCAAGTGACCGGCAGCCTCTCGGGCGATGAAGCGATGCGCAAGCAGATGCGCCGTCGCCTCGGCAGCCAGGTCGATGACTTTATCTGGCACCTGCGCTGGCGCGGGCACGAGATCATCCAGCAGCGGGTCGAAAAATACGGCATCCGCTGCGACCTCAAGCACGGGCACCTGCATGCAGCCTACAAACCCAGCCACATGGAAGGCTTGCGCAAGGACTACGACGAAGCGGTGCGCCGTGGCCTGGGCAGTGAAGTGTCGTTGCTCGACCGCAGCCAGGTGCGCGGCATTCTGCAAAGTGACCTGTATCACGGCGCGATCAAGAATATGCGCAACATGCACCTGCACCCGCTCAACCTCTGCATTGGCGAGGCCCGCGCAGCCGAAAGCCTTGGCGCGCTGATGTTCGAAAACAGTGAAGTGCTGGAAATCATCCACGGCGACACCCCCGGCGTGCGCACGGCCCACGGGCGCATTGACGCCAATCAGGTGCTGCTGGCCGGTGACGTGTACCACAAGCTGGAGCCGGGCAAGCTCAAGGGCAAGATCTTCCCGGCCATGGGCGGGATCGTCACCACCGAACCTCTGGGCGACCTGGCCCGCCAGTTGAACCCCCAAGATCTTGCGGTGTATGACTGCCGCTTCGTGCTCGACTACTACCGCATGACCGCCGATGGCCGCTTGCTGTTTGGTGGCGGCGCCAACTACAGCGGCAAAGACTCGCGCGACATCGCGGGGGAATTGCGTCCGTGCATCGAGCAGACCTTCCCGGCGCTCAAAGGGGTGAACATCGAGTACCAGTGGAGCTGCGCGATGGGCATCGTGATCAACCGCATCCCGCAACTGGGCAAACTCTCGGACAACGTCTGGTACTGCCAGGGCTACTCGGGGCACGGCATCGCCACCAGCCACATCATGGGCGAAATCATGGGCCGGGCGATCACCGGCCAACTGGAGCAGTTCGACACCTTTGCCGGTTGCCAGCACATCCGCGTGCCCATGGGCGACCTCCTCGGCAACCCGATGCTGGCGGCGGGCATGTGGTACTACCAGATGCTTGAGCGGTTGCGCTGAATAACCCCACCCAACTGAACATAATCGCAACACGACCCAAGTGGGAGCGGGCTTGCTCGCGATGGCCTTCAGAGCGCCTCATTTGCCAGGCAAATACGCGTCATCGTTAACGACCATCGCGAGCAAGCCCGCTCCCACAAGGGCAGTGTAAACCGTGGTTACACGGTGTACTGCTTGAACAGTTCTTCTTTGATGATCAGCAACGCGTCTTCGTAGTAGCGCTCGCCCCGCGCTTCACTGAGCAATACCGAACGTACGCTGCCTTCTCCCTCGCTCGGAGTGTGTTCGCAGGTGAGGTAAAACTCGGCCGTTTCAGGCTTGAATTCCAGGTAGTAAAACAGTTCGCGGCCTTCGCGGTGCCAGTAGCCTATTTCTCTGCGCATGGGGTTCCTTGGTCAATAAGCCGGGCAATACGCTCCAGCGCAACTTTCAAGCGTTGCGCACTCGATGCCGCTGTCAGGCTGATGCGTACCGCATTCAGGGTGCAGGATTTAACCGCAAACACCTCCGCCGACACCACCTCCACACCGACCTTTTGACAGTCGTGGGCAAAGCTGACTTCAGCGGGGGCCAGGGTCAGCCAGATATGCGGCGATGGCGTGTCTGTCTGGGACATCACCGCGCCCAGCAATTTTTTCGCCAGGCGCCAGCGCCGGGTCACTTCTTCGGTTTGCCAGGCCAAGCGCTGCACTGCCGTGCCATCGCTGAGCCATTGATTGGCAATCGCCACGCACAGGGGCGAAATGCCCCAGTGCGCCGATTGCGCATGCGGGTCGATGCGCGCCAGCAACGCCGGGCTGGCGGCAATCCAGCCTAGGCGCACACCGGCAGCCACGGTCTTTGACAAGCTGCTGACGAGTATCCCCAAGTCCCCCAGGTAGTTGCACAACGGCGGGCTGTCGGTGAGTGCGCCATACACGTCATCTTCAATAATCCACACGCCATGGCGCCGGGCAATCCGGGCAATCGCCTGCTTGCGTTCGTCGCCCATCACCGCCGATGTCGGGTTGTGCAGGGTCGGGGTCAGCACCGCCATGCGCGCCCCGGTGGCGCGGATGATGCGGTCAAAGTCATCGGGCACGATGCCTTGCCCGTCCATGGCGATGCCATGCATCGGCAAACGCAACTGCGCGCAGGCGGCTTTGATCCCCGGCGCGGTCAGCGCTTCAACCAGCACCGGCTCACCCGCCTGGCACAACGACAGCAACACGGTGAACAAGCCTTGCTGGGCGCCGGTACACAGCATGATGTTGTCCAACGGCACAGGCAGACCGCGCGCCTTGAGCCAGTTGGCACCGACAACCCGGGCCTGGAGCAGGTCGGCCGCGCTCAGGTAATGCTGCAAACGGATCGACTGATGGGTTTCCAGCAGCCATTGCAAGGCCTGCGGATCGCTTTGGCTGGCGTGGTCTATCGCCGGGATATTGGTGCGCAGGTCAATCTGCCCGGCGTGTTCATCGACCTGTTGCAAGCGGAACAACGTCGCCTCCTGGCTGCCCGAGAGCACGTAGGTGCCGCGCCCGACTTCGCCCGACACAAGATGGCGCCGCGCCGCCTCACGATAAGCTTGCATGGTAGTGCTGGGGTTCCAGCCCAATGCCCAGGCCAGCCGCCGTTGTGGCGGCAAACGCTCACCGGGTTTGAGTTCACCGCAGCTGATGGCGTGGGCAATCGCGTCTACCAGCGCCAGATAACGTGGTTGCGCTGAATCGGTTATGAGGGGAATCCACATTTATTGTCGGCCATGCAATATAAGTCTCGGCCCATACAATGCGACGCCCCTAGAATCGAGTCAAATCCCCTGATGACGGTGTGCCATGTTTGACCTGACAGCCCTTCGACTCGCCGCTACCACGGTGTACCAAAGCATGTCCCCTACCCCGCAACTGGCCTGGCCCCTGTTGGCCGAGCAACTGGACTGCACGGTCTGGGTTAAGCATGAAAACCATACCCCGACTGGCGCCTTTAAAGTGCGCGGCGGCATGTTGTACGTGCAGGGCTTGCTGACCCGAGAGCCCGACACCCGCGGCCTGGTCACCGCCACCCGTGGCAATCACGGCCAGAGCCTGGCTTTGGCCGCGCGCGCCCATGGGCTGAAGATTCGCATTGTGGTGCCCGAAGGTAATTCCCGAGAAAAGAACGCCGCCATGCGCGCACTGGGCGCCACGGTGATCGAACACGGCAAAGACTTTGACGAAGCACGCCGCCATGCCGCTGCCCTGGCCGCCGAGCATCACTTGCACCTGGTACCGGCCTTTCACCCGGACCTGATTCGCGGGGTTGCCACCTATGCGCTGGAGTTGCTGGAGGCCGTGCCCGACCTGCACACCGTGTACGTGCCCATCGGCATGGGTTCGGGCATCTGCGGGTTGATCCAGGCCCGTGATCTGCTGGGGCTACAGACCGAGATTGTCGGCGTGGTGTCCGAGCATGCCGATGCGTATGCGCAGAGTGTCGAGCAAGGCCAAGTGGTGTGCACTGACACCGCCCACACCTTCGCCGACGGCCTGGCCTGCCGCCAGCCACAACCTGACGCGCTGGCAATCATCGCCAAGGGCGCAGCACGAGTGATCCGCGTATCAGACCGCGACATCGCTCACGCCATCCGCGTGTACCACGAAACCACCCACAACACCGCTGAAGGCGCGGGTGCCGCCGCATTGGCCGGGCTGATCAAAGAACAGCCGCAACAGCAAGGCCGCCGCGTGGCGGTGATTTTGAGCGGGGCCAATATCGACCGCCAGTTGTACGCCGCACTCCTCGATGAAGACCTCGTGTAGGCGCTGCCGCAGGCTGCGATCTTTTGATCTTGATCTTAATCGCAGCCTTCGTTCCTCGGCAGCGACTACGGTTGCCCTATCTCCCCATCGCCCAAGGACGCAACCGCGTCTTTAAATAAAATTTCACCTCTGCGACAAATTGTCTTTATTTGTGACAAAAACAGGCTCAAAATAAAAACTGTACCGTACAGTACCATTCTAAAACCTACGCTCGCAGTGCATGTAAAGGCCTTGGCTGCGGGCATCAGGGATACCGTAATGAAAAATGCTAAACAAGAGGCACCTGCCTCTAAAGGGAGACACCTGATACTGGGTGTCTTCGGGATTTTGCTTGGGCTAAGCGGCCTGTTTCTGGCAATCATGGGCGCTCAACTGGTCACACTGGGCGGCTCCTGGTACTACCTGCTGGCAGGTTTCGGCCTGCTGATAAGCGGCGTGCTGTATGTACGCACAAAGCCCGCCGCCACGCTGGTGATTGGCGTTGTGTTTGTCGCGACCGTGATTTGGGCACTGTGGGAAGTGGGCTTCACGTTCTGGCCGATGGTGCCGCGTATGGCCCCGTTCCTGGTCATCGGCCTGCTGGCCGCGTTGCTGCACCCATGGCTCAGCCAGGGCCGTCACCGCGCAGCCAGCTACAGCGGCGCAGCCGTGTTTGCCGGGGTGCTGGCTGTGGGCTTCTACGCCCTGTTCATCCCCCACGGAGTGATTGAAGGCGAGCCGTCTCTGGCCGCCCAGCCGCAAGCAAAAGGCACCGATAAAGCCACCGACTGGAGCCATTACGGCAGCAACCCGGCTGGTACGCGCTTCTCGGCGCAGACGCAAATCAACAAAGACAACGTCGACAAACTGCAAGTGGCCTGGACCTACCGCACCGGCGAAATCGCCGAGGGCGCATCGGAGTACCAGAACACCCCGATCCAGGTCGGTGACACCCTGTACACCTGCACCCCGACCAGCAAAGTGATTGCCCTGGACGCCGACACCGGCGAGCAACGCTGGACCTTCGATCCAAAAGCGCAAAACACCAAAACCTGGAACCGCTGCCGTGGCGTGAGTTACTACGAGCCGGCCAAGGTCGAACACCCACTGGTGTTCGCTGATCTGAAGCCCGCCAAACCGGCACAGGGCAACAGCTGCGCCAAGCGTATCGTGCAAGTGACCATGGATGCGCGCCTGATCTCCATCGACGCAGAAACCGGCAAACCCTGCGAAGATTTCGGCGACCACGGTTCAGTCGACCTGACCACGGGCCTGGGCCGGGTCATGGAAAACGTGCCCTACTACGCCTACACCTCGGCACCGACCATTTCGCGCAACTTGATCATCCTTGGCGGCTGGGTCTTTGATGGCCGCTCGCTGGACGAACCCTCTGGCGTGATCCGTGCGTTCAGCGCCGACACCGGCGAGCTGGTCTGGGCCTGGGACCTGGGCAACCCGGACATCACCAAGTTGCCACCCGAAGGCGAAACCTACACCCGCAGTACGCCGAACATGTGGTCCACACCTGCATTCGACGATGAGTTGGGCCTGGTGTACCTGCCACTGGGCAACCAGCAGCCGGACTTCTGGGGCGGTACCCGCCCGGAGCTGACCGAGAAGTACTCCTCCGCCGTGGTTGCCCTGGACATGGCGACAGGCCGCGAGCGCTGGACCTTCCAGACCGTGCATCACGACCTGTGGGACTACGACATTGCCGCGCAACCGTCGCTGTATGATGTGCCGGACGGCAAAGGCGGGACCATCCCTGCGCTGATCCAGCTGACCAAGCGCGGGCAGATCTTCATGCTCGACCGTCGCACCGGCCAGCCGATTGCCGACGTGATCGAAAAGCCGGTGCCTCAGGACGTCGCTGCCGGTGACTGGGTGGCCAAAACCCAACCGTACTCGGTGGGCATGCCGACGTTCGGTGCCGATCCGCTGACAGAAAAAGACATGTGGGGCGCCACGTTCTTTGATCAGCTGATGTGCCGGATCAACTTCAAAAAACTCAACTACAACGGTGAATTCACCGCCCCAAGCACCCAGGACACCCTGATTTATCCGGGCTACTACGGTGGCTTCAACTGGGGTGGCGGCGCGATCGACGAAAAAACCGGTTACCTGTTCGTCAACGACATCCGCATCCCGCAGGTGGTCAAGCTGGTACCGCGTGAAAACGTCGACCTGTCGCACCTCAAATCCGGCCACGGCGTCGGCAGCACCTACCCGATGGAAGGGACGCCGTTCGTGATTGACCACAAAGGCTTCAACTCGCCGCTGGGCATTCCGTGCCAGAGCCCGCCTTGGGGCGTGTTTGCTGCCGTGGACCTGAACACCCGCAAGAAAGTCTGGGAGCGCCCTGCCGGTACGGTTGAAGACGCCGTGATCAACGGTGTACGTGCCAACCTGCCGATCCCGCTGGGCATGCCGACCCTGGGCGGCGGTGCGACCACTGCTTCCGGCCTGGTGTTCTACGCGGGCACGCAAGACTACTACCTGCGGGCCATGGACATGGCCACCGGCAAAGAAGTCTGGAAAGGCCGCCTGCCGGTCGGCGGGCAAGCCACGCCCATGACCTACCTGTCGCCTAAAACCGGGCGCCAGTATGTGGTCATCGTCGCTGGCGGCGCACGTCAGTCTCCAGATCGCGGGGATTACGTGATAGCGTACGCGCTCCCTGAAAAAGAGTAGTTCCCATGCCACAGTTGCACCGCTCCAGCCCTTCAACCGCAACCCGGAGCGAGGAGAAGCGGCGCAACTTGCTGATCACAGCCAGTGAACTGTTTTTACAGCAGGGCTACGATGGCCTCAGCATGGACGCCATCGTAGCCGCAGCAGGCGGCTCCAAAGCCACGATTTACCGGTACTTCGGCAGCAAGGCCGACTTGCTGGTGGCAGTGGTCGAATACCTCTGCGAAGACTTCATCATCAACCTCAAGCAACTTGATACTTCGGGTGTCGAACTGACCCGCGGCCTTGAGCTGATTCTTGAAGAACTCGTGGCGGTGGTCACCAGCCCGCGCCATGTCGACTTCTACCGGCTGGTGGTCAACGGCTCGGCGCACGTGCCGCAAGTGGGGCAAACCTGGTACGAACGCGGCCCCAAAGTCTGGCACCAACTGATCTTCAACCTGCTCGAAGAACAACGCCATCGCGGCCTCATCGCGGCCAACAGTTCGTTCTCTGAGTTGCCGCCCATACTGTTCGATGCGCTGTTTTCACACCTCACCACGCGCACCGTGATGCTGGGACAAACCTGCACCGCCAAAGCTTTCGCACCGATGATCAATGAACTGATCGCCCTGGTGGTCCGGCGCCTCAAAGCACCCTGACACGCGACAACTGCGGGCCGATATGGCTATGCTCATGCCCATGAGCTCATCCACTGTGGTCCGCCAACCCTGCCCTCCCGGCGCTTGTAATTGCGAGCGCGACCACCTGTTGGCGCAACCAGCCCCCGACCTGCGCATTCTGGGCCTCACCCGCCAGGCCGAAAAAGTCATGCTTGAGCACCTGGAGAACATCCAGAGCCTGGACGATCTGCAGCGCATGCAACGACGCATGTATGAACAATTAGGCATAAGGGTGCAGGTTGAACCCGGCTTCAATGAGGTACGGACCATGCGCGGGATCGAAATCCGTGTCGCCGACCAGCCAGGTTTGTGTCGCAAAACGCGCCAGTCGATCCCGGCGGCCATTCGTCGAGCGTTGGAAAAACGCCCGGAGATTGCCTACAAGCTGCTCGACAGTCACGACTTGCTGCGCGACACCTGAACCTCCTGGTAAAAGTAAACTTTGCGACATATCCGGCAATTATCAAGCCAAGGCGCTGGTTTTCCTTGCTTATGCCTACTCAATCACTTATAAGCGCGTTTTTGAATAACGATAGAGCCACACCATGAGCACCGGATTCACCGAGGACGAAATGCGTATAGCGCTCGGCCTTGATCTGCCCGTAGCGACAAAGCCAGTTACGCCACCCGCGCCACCTGCAACTCCCGCCACACCCAAACCCGCTGCAACCCTCACCCCCAAGCCCGCACCGCGTGCACCGGTCAAGCGTCGAGGGCCGATGTTGCGGGTTACCCTGCACGTCAGCAAAGTCTATGACGGCGAAGAAACCGTGTTCATTCACGACTCCAAACTGCTGAGCCAGTTTGACGCCGAACAAGAAGCTAAAAAAGCCCTGGCCAAAGCCGGCTTTAAATACTTTGTGGTTGATTCGATTGTTCGGGTTGACTGACGCTGACACGCCTGACGTAACGTTGACCCAGGACTACATGCCAAGGAACCTGCCATGCACAGCCAGCCTCTGAATGCCGCCGACTTCGACGTACTCGAAGACACCCTGCTCAAATACGGCGACGATCACTCCGTCCTCAACACCAGCGAGCTGGATGGCTTCTTTACAGCACTGGTTTCAAGCCCCACGCAGGTAGACATCGCCGACTGGTTCCCCGCAATCTGGGGCGGCCAAAACCCGGCTTGGGAAGACCCCGAAGAAGCCAAACACTTCATCGAGCTGAGCGTACGCCACTTCAACACCCTGGCCCGCCAACTAGCAGAAGACAGCAAAGCCTTTGCGCCGCGCTTTGAAGAATCCGAACACCAGGGCCAAACCGTGACCCTGGCTGAAGAATGGTGCTTCGGCTACAGCCGCGGCGTGGCCCTGGCGCAATGGCCCGACATGCCCCAGATCCAGGCCGGCCTGTTGGAAACGATTTTTGAACTGGCTGAGCAAGAAACCTTTGAACTGCCAGAAGACTTCGACGTACCCGCCTACCAGCAAAAAGTGGCCCTCGTAGCCCCGGCCGCCCGCGCCTTGCATGACTACTGGCTAAGCCAGCGCTAAACCAATTCCCCCCTGTAGGAGCGAGCTTGCCTCGCGATCTTTTTAAACAATCAAAAGATCGCGAGACAAGCTCGCTCCTGCAACAGCAGTTTACTCGCCTCACAGGCCACGCTTATGACGACCCTCACCCACTTCGACACACCGATCAGCGAGCCGATCAACGCGCAGATCATGCAACTGGTCGTTGACCATCTCAGCGACATCAGCGCCATGGAAATCGCGCCGAGCAACCTGCTCTACAGCATCTATCAGTACGCCATCGGCTTTGAAGTGCACCTGTACCTGCAAGCCCTCGACGGTTCAAAAGGCATTGCGGTAGAACTGATTGTCGCCACCGATGAGCAAGACCCGGAGAAGGTCACCGGTTTCGTCCTGTACTTGCCGTACAAAGACGACCCGCAGGCCTGCGGTGTGGCCTATATGGCCGAACTGGCCAGCCATCGCCACCTGGGCGTGATGCAGGCCATGCTGGAGGAAGTCACCCGCCGCTACCCGCACACCGAACTGAGTTGCAGCGTGAGCAAAGTCGCCGCCCTGCAAGGCATGGGTTTCAAGGTCATCGGCACCCGCGGCCCGCAAGTACTGATGAACACCCGCGATTACAGCTCGGACGGGCTCATGGGCGTGCTGGACGTGGCAGCGGTGTATCAGTCTACCGAGGTGCGGCAGATCCACACCTACCTGCTCAATCGCAACGGCAAAAAAGCCATGATGGACGCCGAAAAAAAACGCGACCGCCAGATCGACCAGCTCACCGCCAAAGCCAAGGCTTTCGTGGCCAGCCTGAAATAACGCATGATGGGCGCATTCCGATCCGAGGCAACGTTATGCGCCGTCACTTCACCCTCACCCGCCTTGCCGGGTTCAGCCTGGGCCTGATCTTCAGCGCCAGCGCATTGGCCAGCGAAGAATCGCAACTGGTTGACTCCATCAACCTGTATCGCAGCCAGGCGCAACCGTGCGGCGCCCAAGCGTCGCAAGAACTGCCCCCGCTGACCTCTGATATTCGTCTGGTACTGCCCGCCAACGGTTTTGGCGATTTGCAGCAGTCGCTCGCGCAAGCCGCCTACCCGATGGTCAACGTGCAAGCCATCAACCTCTCGGGCCCGCGTAACTCCGAAGCGGCGATGAAAGCCGTGCGCGAAAGTTTCTGCAAAGTGGTGCTCGACCCGCAGTTTGTCGACATCGGCGTCAGCCACACCGGGCAGGATTGGCGCATCGTGCTGGCGCGCCCCCTGTTGACTGCACGCCTGGGCGATGCTCAGGCAGAGGGCCAAAAGGTCCTTGAGCTGATCAACAGCGCCCGCACCCAACCGCGCCAATGCGGCACCCAGGCTTTCGCGCCCACCGGCCCTTTGGCCTGGAACGCCACCCTGGAAACCGCCGCCCAGACGCACACCCGCGATATGGCCAACAACAATTACTTTGACCACAAAGACCGCACCGGCGGCACGCCGGGTGATCGCGCAGAACTGGCAGGCTACATTGCCCAGCAAATCGGCGAGAACATCGCTGCCGGTCTGGACACGCCACGTAAAGTCGTCGATGGCTGGCTGGCAAGCCCGGGGCACTGCGCCAATATCATGAACCCGCAATTTCGCGAGTTGGGCGCCGCCTATGCGACCGATCCTAAAAGTGATGCAGGCATCTACTGGACCGCGTTGTTCGGCACGCAGTAACGCTTAGGCAGGAAGGAGTGTTGCGGGGAAGGTTGCGAAGCTAAAAAAGAGCCCCGCCTAACTGTCGTTGGGCGGGGCTGCTTTTTTACAGCGCCATGTCGGCCGCTGGGTTACTTGGAGCAGGCTTGGCCGGCTCAGCAGGTGCTGCTGGTGTACCGTTGGCTGCCGGGATGGCCGGCGGCGGAGTCAGTTGCAGCACATCGGCGGTGTACGCCCATTCCTGTGCAACGCGCTCTGGCGAACCGTTCAGCTTGGTGCCGTAGCTAGGCACGATCTGGTGCAGCTTGGCTTGCCACTCAGGGGTTGCAACCTTGTCCTTGAACACAGTTTCAAGCACGTTGAGCATGATCGGCGCAGCGGTCGAAGCACCTGGCGAAGCGCCCAGCAGACCGGCAATGCTGCCGTCTTTGGCAGCAACGATCTCGGTGCCCAGTTTCAGCACGCCGCCCTTCTCTTCGTCACGCTTGATGATCTGCACACGCTGACCGGCTTGCCACAGACGCCAGTCTTCTTGCTTGGCGTTCGGGTAGTACTCTTTCAGCGCGTTGAAACGGTCTTCGTCCGACAGCATCAGCTGACCGGCCAGGTACTCAACCAGCGGGTATTGTTCGATACCGACTTTGGTCATTGGCCAGATGTTGTGCGCCGTGGTGCTGGTCAGCAGGTCGAAGTACGAGCCTTCTTTCAGGAACTTGGTCGAGAAGGTCGCGAACGGGCCAAACAGGATCACGCGCTTGCCATCCAGCACGCGGGTGTCCAGGTGCGGAACCGACATCGGCGGAGCGCCAACCGAAGCCTTACCGTAAGCCTTGGCCAGGTGCTGCTCGGCAACCGTCGGGTTATCGGTTACCAGGAACGAACCGCCTACCGGGAAGCCAGCGTATTCCTTGGCTTCAGGGATACCGGACTTCTGCAGCAGGTGCAGGGCACCGCCGCCCGCGCCGATGAAGACAAACTTGGCGTCAGTTTCGCTGGTAGTACCGTCCTTGAGGTTTTTGTACACCACACGCCACGAACCATCTTCGTTGCGCTTGATGTCTTTAACTTCGCTGGACAGGTTCAGCGTGAAACCAGGCTTGGTTTGCAGGTAAGACACGAACTGGCGCGTGATTTCGCCGAAGTTCACGTCAGTACCGATTGGCGTCCAGGTGGCCGCGACTTTCTGGTTCGGGTCACGCCCTTCCATCATCAGCGGTACCCACTTCTTGATCTGGTCCGCGTCTTCGGAGTACTGCATACCCGCGAACAGAGGGCTGGCCTGCAGCGCCTCGTAGCGTTTTTTCAAGAACTTGATGTTGTCATCGCCCCACACAAAGCTCATGTGCGGAGTGGAGTTGATGAACGAACGAGGGTTTTTCAGAACACCGTTCTTGACCTGCCAGGCCCAGAACTGACGCGAGATCTGGAAGGCTTCATTGATTTCAATGGCCTTTGGGATCTCAACGTTGCCGTTCTTGTCTTCAGGGGTGTAGTTCAGTTCAGCCAAAGCCGAGTGACCGGTACCCGCGTTATTCCAGCCGTTGGAGCTTTCTTGAGCGACGCCATCGAGACGTTCAATCATCTCCATGGACAGGCCGGGTTCCAGCTCGTTGAGCCAGACACCCAAGGTAGCGCTCATGATGCCGCCGCCAATCAGCAGGACATCAACGTGCTTTGGCTCGGCAGCGTGCACGGACGTGATGCCCATGGTCAGCGCCAGGCCCAAAAGCCCTTTGTTCATCTTCTTTAACATGTTGTCGTACCTAAGATAAAACGCCATCTACCCGGCACGGCGCGCTGAACAGAACTGGACAGGGTTACAGGACAGGCTTGCCTGCAACCGAGCCCCTCATCAGGCCTTGGACCGGGTAGATATATAAGGCCTATGCACACTATAGACCTCACTTTTATGTACCTTGGGCGCTGATCTTTTATTGCTTTTGGCTTCAGCTACTTGGGTGACATTTCGGGTAAGTGCCGGGCGCGGCCGATAACAGGTCTGACCTGTCCAGCTCCTTCACTCCCGACACCTTCTTGCGACTCCATTGGTACTGACACCTCTTGCAACTCTTTCCAGAGAGCCTGCCCGGCTGCGAAAACCGGCGGTGTCAGCCTTCAAACCGCGACATTCTACCTCAGGTGGCACTTTTGACGTAAACGCATCTTTTTAGCGATGTGAAGTAGATCAATGGCTAAGGGACAGTTCACGTACAATTGCGCTTTTGCCACCGCTGCCCACAGGATTCACCCATGTCTTTGAACAAACGTAACCAGGCACAGATCGAACGTCGCCTGGTTAAACACCTGACCGATGCCTGTGAAACCGCCAAAGGGCAGATTCCGGGCTTTGTCTGGCTCACCCACTCAGTCGACTTCGAAGCGTTCCCGGCCAGCCTGAAGGTGGTCTGGGTGTTCGACAACCAGGTCAACAAAGACTTCGCCCTGGCCGATGGCGAGGCGCGGTTTATGGTTGAACTCACCACCCGCGCCCTGGCCGACGCCAATATCAACGTGCGTCAGGTGGCCAACCACGTGTTTTATGACTCCGAAGACGAATGCCAGCGCGCCTGTGGCGGCGACTGGGTCAAACGTCTAGCCCAGAAAACCACCCGAAAATAGAGAGACTACACAGTGAGAATTGCACTTTTACTGCTGTTAAGCGCCCTGTCGATGCAAAGCTTCGCCGCCACGGTGGGTGAGCACCTTACCCCCTGGACGCTGCAAGACCAGCACGACCAGCCTTATACCCTGGACGCCAACACCCACGTGCTGTTGGTGGCCCGCAACATGGACGGTTCCAAGCTGGTAAAAGCAGCCCTGGAAAACCAGCCAAAAGGCTACCTTGAGGCTCGCCATGTCGCCTTTTTGGCTGACGTGCATGCCATGCCGTCATTGATCGGCAAGTTTATTGCCATCCCGAAAATGCGTGACTACAGCTACCGCGTCGTGCTGGATCGCGACGGCAACATTGCCGCCCAATACCCCGGCGCAGACGACCAGGTACTGTGGTTGCAACTGGACAACGGTACGCTGGTGTCGCAGCAAACCTTCGCCAACGCAGACGCCCTGCGCGCCGCCCTGGAAAAACTCCCCACCGAGTAATCCCACAGCACTTGTGTAGGAGCGAGCTTGCCTCGCGATCTTTTAAACGATCAAAAGATCGCGAGGCAAGCTCGCTCCTATGTATGGACTCGCCCCCCACTGTCAACCCGCTTTTGCCCACTGAC